>JBAXRM010000062.1:0-22335 GCA_037131225.1 Nostocales cyanobacterium ELA583
TCAGACAAAATAAAATCCCCAAGTTCCCACCAAAAATCATCCAACAACATCCTGAAAATCCTCAAATCCTGGAAATCCTGATTCAGACAAAATAAAATCCCCAAGTTCCCACCAAAAATCATTCAACAACATCCTGAAAATCCTTAAATCCTGGAAATCCTGATTCAGACAAAAATACTTTCGGGAAAACAAAACCCTATATATATGGGCGCACAGATTTCTACTATACTTAAACAATAACCGAAACCTGGAAACTTGTCAAGAGTATTTTTAATAATTTTACCGTTTTTTTATCCAACCTCCTCGGCAAAAATCCCCAAACTATGTAAAATAATGACAAGACATTTAAATCAATCTCTGCGGTATTTAATTCATGATTAAGGCGCTCAAACTACCTCAAAAATTAATGCTTCTTGGTTCAGGAGAACTAGGAAAAGAATTTGTCATTGCTGCTCAACGTTTAGGCAATTATATCATTGCTGTTGACAGATATGCCGATGCCCCTGCTATGCAAGTAGCTGATTGTGCAGAAGTTATTTCTATGCTGAGTGCTGATGATTTAGAAGCAGTAGTAAATAAACATCAGCCCGATTTTATTATTCCGGAAATTGAAGCAATTAGAACTGAAAAATTACAAGAATTTGCAGCCAGAGGAATTACAGTTATTCCCACAGCAGCGGCGACTAACTACACCATGAACCGCGATAGAATTAGAGAATTAGCACATCAAGAATTAGGAATTAGAACTGCTAAATATGGTTATGCAGTTACCTTAGCAGAATTAATTACCATTTCTGAAGAAATTGGTTTTCCTAATGTTGTTAAACCTGTGATGTCATCTTCTGGAAAGGGTCAATCTGTAGTTAATCATAGCAGTGAAGTAGAAAAAGCTTGGAATTATGCTATTTCTAATTCCCGTGGTGATAGCCAAAAAGTAATTGTTGAAGAATTTATTAATTTTGAAATTGAAATTACTTTATTGACAATTAAACAATGGAATGCTCCCACAATTTTCTGTTCTCCCATTGGCCACCGTCAAGAAAGAGGAGATTATCAAGAATCTTGGCAACCCGCAGCTATTTCTGAAGATAAGATATTAGCATCTCAAGAAATTGCTAAAAAAGTCACTGATGCTTTAGGTGGTGCAGGAATTTTTGGCGTTGAATTTTTCATTACTAAAGATGAAGTGATTTTTTCCGAACTGTCTCCCAGACCTCATGATACAGGCATGGTGACATTAATTTCTCAGAATTTGAATGAATTTGAATTACATCTGCGAGCAATTTTAGGTTTACCAATTCCCCACATTGAACAGTTAGGATTTTCAGCAAGTGCGGTAATTTTAGCTTCAGAAAAATCCGATTCTTTTAATTTTACTGGTGTAGCTGAAGCTTTAGCCGAAAAAGATGTAGATATTAAGTTATTTGGTAAACCTACGGCTTATCCTTATCGGCGTATGGGTGTAGCTTTAGCCAAAGGTGGGGATATTCAAGAAGCTAGACAAAAGGCTACAAAAGCAGCTAATCAGGTGAAAATAAACCCTAATTAACAATTCTTAACCCTATTCCCTATTCCCTGTTCCCTACTGTATGAGATCTAGAATTGAAAATAACGTTTTATTTATTCACCATGAAGATGTACCAGAATTTAAAAAAGGTGGTTCCGTAGTTAGAAATTCCTACTTTTGGGCTTTACGTTCAATTGCTGGACGTGCTAGACGTTATCATGATTGGGAATATGAATCAGAGGTTTGGTTTGCACTCGAACGAATGCTTTTATCTTTTACTGAATCTGGGTATTTAGGTTATAAAGAAACAATGTTAGAGTTTCCCTTATCACAGGGTGAAATTCCCTCTGTATTGCGAAATGCAGCTACTTGGGAATAAATTCATCTTCTTTGCTATTCCTGCTTAATTGTTTAAGAATATTTAGCTAATTGGTGTAATTACGTATAGGAGAGTTATCAATGAGAGAACCCAGTAAAAATTTCAAATCTTTATTTACTCAAGAAACTCCCACAGAAGTAGAACAAATGGGACTAACTTGGTTAGTAACAGCGGCTGTAGTGACAACAATTATATGGCAATTACCTATAGGTAATTATATTTTATACCCATTTTCTATCTTAGCAACTTGGTTTCATGAAATGGGTCATGGATTAATGGCCTTGATGTTGGGGGGACAATTTCAAAAATTAGAAATTTTTGCTAACGGTTCTGGTGTAGCTCATTATGCTTTAAGTAATACTTGGGGATACCTTGGTATTGGTTTAGTAGCGGCTGCGGGGCCAATGGGTCCACCTGTTGCTGGTGCAAGTTTAATTCTCGCTTCTGGGAGTTGGAAAACAACTTCCTGGAGTTTAAAAATTTTAGGCGGATTTTTACTGCTGTCTACATTGATTTGGGTGCGTTCTTGGTTTGGCTTTGTGGCAATTCCCCTGTTAGGTTTGATGATATTGGGAGTTGCGTTAAAAGCACCCATTTGGGTACAAGGGTTGACAATTCAATTTTTAGGTGTGCAAGCTTGTGTAAGTACCTATCATCAACTTGATTATTTATTTAGTTATACTGCGGGTCCTCTAGGATTATCAGATACAGGACAAATGCAGCGGTATTTGTTTTTACCTTATTGGTTTTGGGGCTTATTAATGGCGATCGCTTCTCTGATTATCTTAGTTCAAAGTCTGCGCGTTGTCTATTCAACAAAATAGTCATGAAAATTAAACATTCAGGATTTTATCCGCACAAGATCAACGGTGCGTTGCGCTGGCACTAACGCACCCTACCTTCTGACTTAATTATTGATACAGTATTAATATTGAATGTAATATAACACCATTATTACCCATGCAAACACAACAATCATCTGTTAGTCTAATTCGGGCTAAATCCTACGAACAGGAAGCTTTAAAAGAATCCTTGGAAACACTGCTAGAACCTTTAGGGGGAATGGCTGCTTTTGTAAAACCAGGAAACCGGGTTTTACTCAAACCTAATCTCCTGACTGGTTCTCGTCCAACAAAAGAATGTACCACCCGTCCAGAATTAGTGCGTGCCGTTGCCGAAATGGTAATTGCCGTTGGTGGCAATCCATTTTTAGGAGATAGTCCTGCTTTTGGTAGTGCCAAAGGTGTGGCAATTGCTAATGGTTTATTACCAATTTTAGAAGAATTAAATTTACCGCTTGTGGAATTTCACGGTAAACGTTATCAAACAGTAAATGACAATTTTAATCATCTGCTTTTATCTAAAGAAGCGATGGAAGCAGACGTGATTATTAATCTCCCCAAAGTTAAATCTCATATGCAATTAACCCTAACTTTGGGAGTAAAAAATCTCTTTGGTTGTGTTCCCGGCAAAATGAAAGCCTGGTGGCACATGGAATCTGGTAAAGATGCTGATAAATTCGGAGAAATGTTAGTAGAAACTGCTAGAGCAATTAACCCAACTTTAACAATTTTAGATGGTATTATTGGTCATGAAGGTAATGGACCAAGTGGGGGAGAACCTCGGAATTTAGAAATTTTAGCAGCTTCAACTAATGTATTTGCTTTAGATAGAGCAATGTTAGAAGTTCTGCAAGTTTCACCCGCACAAGTTCCCACAGTTGCAGCTTCTCAACGATTGGGAATATGCCCAGAATTAAGTGATATTCACTTCCCTAATTTATCACCAGATTTACTACAAATTGTCGATTGGCAATTACCGGAAAAGTTAATGCCCATAGATTTTGCCATGCCTCGGGTGATTAAATCTACTTTTAGGCATCTTTACATCCGCTTTATCAAAGAACCTATAAGTGCTTATTCTGGAAGAAGCTTATAGAGTAAAGTGTAGTCTGGGAATTTATACCCTGGCTACACCTCTTGATTCTACTAGATAGGTATAATACCATATTTGCTAGGTTATCTACGCTGTAAATATGAATCTATCTAAGCAGATACTGAAAAATCGGGCGTTGGTGAAAGAAGGTATGATTTTTTCGGGCTGCGCCCCGCTACGCTAACACGCAGAGGCGCAGAGTCACAGAGAGTAAGATTTTGAAATCATTGATTTTTTAATTTCATACTTCAGTATGGCTTCGCCACGCAGGCTATCAGCAATGCCAAAAATCGGTCATTTCAGAAAAATCAGAATGACCTGGATTTGCCTATAGTTATTTTTGAAGCCGATGAAAATTAAAAATTATCCTGTGGCTGGTTTAAGAAATTCTGAAGAGATGAAAATTAGTTCTTTTCAATGCTTGATTTATTTGCGTCTCTAATTCTTCAAAATTGTTGATTTTATTGACACCAATGAGCATTTCTAAACCCCTACACAATGTCTGGATTTTCTGTTAATACTATAAAAGCTCAAATTCGCATCCTGTGAAATATATCTATGTTCCCAAATTATCATTTTATTAACAACTACAACAAAACTATAAAAATAATTAGTATTACCACAATAGCATTATCTCTAACTGCTTGTACCAGTAACCCAAATACACCACAATTAAAAACCAATAGCGACCCCTTAAAAGTTGCCATTCCTAACAATCAAACTAATCCCCAATCACAACCACCTGCTAAAGTTGAAAATCTGACTTTTACCGTTCCTGAAAAATATCAAGCAAAAACTGTCTATAAAGTTGAACCCAGCAACAAAGAGAAAGTCATTGCTTTAACAATTGATGATGGTCCCTGGCCAAAAACCACCCCAGAAATGTTAGATATCCTCAAACAGAATGATGTGAAAGCTACATTTTTCTGGGTAGGAAGTGCTTTACAAGAAAATCCCGTCATAGCTAGACGAGTTGTAGCTGAAGGACACGCTATTGGTAATCATACTTGGCATCATTGGTATCGTTCTCTGGATGAAGCCACAGCAAAAAGTGAAATTGAACGGACAAATGATCTTATTTTCAAAACAACAGGTGTAAAAACATCCTTTTTCCGCCCCCCTGGAGGCTATTTAAACAATGGATTAGCTGCTTATGCTAAAAGTCAAAAGAATTCCGTTGTTATGTGGTCTGTAACCTCAGCAGACACCGATCCTCATGCCAAATATCAAGTATTTATTAAAAATGTTCTCAGAGATGCTAAACCTGGCGCTATTGTGTTGATGCACGATGGTGGCGGAAATCGTGAAAGAACGGTAAAAGCCTTGCCAGAAATGATCAGCGGACTCAAACAGCAAGGCTACCGATTTGTTACAGTCCCTGAACTCCTAAAGATGGAGCATTGACAATAGTTACTCAGTAACGACCGCAGTACAGACTTGAGCCTCTTGCCAAAGTTGGGACAAAAAAAACTCCATACTATGGTTAATAGTGGTGACAAATATACCTACAGCATCATCATTACCATCCGATAACCAAGAACCATCCAGAGTAACTTCTAAATATTCAGTATCACAGTTACATAAGCTAATAATTTCACGATCATGACGATTTACTTCCGTCTTGAGTCTTTCTACTCCCGGCAAATCAAGAGGTAGCAAAAAGGAAGCTGTGGTGGGTTCAATCCGCAAAGTTTGACTGACACGCAGTGCCAAAATCACTCTTTGCGCTACCCATGCTTCGAGACATTGAGTTAGACACTCTAAATAAAAACTGTTATCAGTGTAAGTTAATTTCAGCATTCCTCTTGCTCTCCTGTTATTCCAGGTTTGCTTGCATATCATTCCAAAACTTTTCAGCAAATGTCACAGTTGGGTGAACAGGTGCTTTAGGTAATTTCCGCAAGGACATACCAGCTTCAGCAGGTGTTTTATCGCCTTTACGAGAATTACATTTCGCGCAAGCTATGACTACGTTATCCCAAGTATGTCGGCCGCCTTTAGATCGGGGAATAACATGATCTAGGGTGAGATGTTTGTTAGTACCGCAATATTGACAACTGCTATGATCTCGCCGCAACACCTCCCGACGATTGACTGGCGGAACTTTCCACATTCGTTCCGTAGCAGTCATTTTTAAGCGGATGTGCTTAGGGACAGAGAGGACAAATCTAGATGAATTAATCAACCAACCGCCTTCTGTAGAAAATTCCAATGGTTCGGCTTTATTGCTGACTAGCAACACTATCGCCCGCTTGATATTTACCCGACACAGTGGCAAGTAATTCTGGGAAAACACGACCACAGATTGCTCTAATACTTGGATTGCGCTTGTCACAGCCTGACTCCTTATAAAAAAACCCCCGCTTCTGTCTTAGACTTAGCGGGGGTTAACAATTGACCTGATGGTTTTTCGTCTTATTTTGGTACAGCATTTTTTAACCTGTACCTCCCGCGCTTGATTTCTATTTGTGGTTTTCTATTGGGCAAATTTATGCTGGGATATTTAAAATCATAATTGCCTTTGGCTTTTTGCCCTAGATGTTGGCTATCCTCGCCCATAAATGAATACTCCACGTCCGCAGCCGCAAATTCCCAACTGCCGGGGCATTTGGTTGCTTCTAAAGAGGTGGAGATGGGATAAATAGATTTCACAGAAAATTTTACCTATTGAACATTTCTTTAAACATACTACACTTGTATTACTATCCTGTCTATAGCTATAAGGAAAAAAAATCATGCAGACCATTACACGCACCCCGACAACTGATATGGAAGTTACTAGTATTCGTCTAGAACGGGAACTCAAGGAGAAACTCAAAGATATCGCTGGCAATCAAGGATATCAATCTCTAATTCGGGATATCCTCTGGAGTTATATCCAGCAAAAATCAGGTGAATGGAAACCCAGGTTTTCTAAGTCTGATATTCGCGCTAGTATTGCGGCCATAGCACAACAGGAAGAGCGTTGTGTGCTGACGGGTAAATTAATTGCATCGCAACAGGCAATGTTATTAGGATTGACGAGAAATGGTGATATGGTTCCTATCAGTCCTGAAAGTTTGGCTGGTTAGTCGGCAATTTTAACTAATTTTACCCAGATCCTAACCTATTCTCTGGGTAAAATCCAAATTTTTAGATTTATTTAATACAATATCACTCTATTAAGTAAGGTTTCCCGTGTTAATTCGGATGCAAACTAAGAGATTTATGAGTTAATTATAGGAGAATTACGGTTTATATTTAGTGCGAGACAGGGTATCCTCAATTTTAGATTCACTCTATATCAAACTCTCAAATATTATTTTCATCATAATTATGAATTATATTGATTCTTGAGTAAGAACAAAAATATTATCTACAAGTGAATAAATAATGAAAAACCCTTTATTATCAACACAAAAATCTCTAAATAATCGAGAACACTTACATATATCTCCCAATAAATTGATGCAGCATCAAGAGGAAATTTCCTATGTTTTGGCACAAAGGATTAATACAATTATTACTAATAGTTCAGTAACATCCTCAATACTGCCAGACATTGCTAAACTACTGGCAGTGGTATTTAATGTAGATTGTTGCTTGGTTACGGCGGTAAGTGATACATCTGAGGAAATAGTAACTGCTCATTGGTGTAATGAAAAGTTTCTAGGTTTATCCTCAGAGCAGGATATATTATCTCAAGATGAATTGCTATTTGAATTACCTGTGGTGCAATGTGTAGATAAAAAATTAACTGTTGAAGATATTTCTATAATTCAAAAAACCTTAGTTAGTGTTTGGCAAGATATACTACTACCAATCAAGTCAGTTTTGGCAATTTCTACACGATTTGGTGGTGATATTAATGGAGTGATTAGTCTGATTAATTTCCGAGCTTATAAATGGCAAGAGTCGGAAATTAACCTATTACAATCAATAGATTCATGTTGTGCGATCGCTTTTGCTCAATTCATGCGATCGCAGCTATTAGCTAGTCAAAAACAACAGTTACATAAAGCTAATCAACATCAAAATTTAATCCAAAAGTTGACTACTCTGAATCGGAGTAATTTGAGCTTAAATCAAATGCTGCAATCAGTGATTACTGCTACTGCTGAATCTCTAGAAGTAGATCGTGGTTTACTAATTTTACTTAAATACGCAGATCCATTATTTAGAAATCTCCCTAAGCAACAAATACCCAACGCGAAAGCAACTTTGATAGGAGCGTGGACAAATCCAAAATATACTCGTACTATCGGAGAATTAGATAAGTTAGACCAGTCTTTTCGGGTGTCAGATTGTGGTTTATGTCAACTCTTCTTTACAAAACCAGGAAAACCAATCATGATTAGTAATTATCCAGAAGAAGATATTAGTAAAAGTGCCGATTTATTTGCTATTCAAGAATTTCCGAAAATGATGTTAATGCCTTTAGAAAGTCAAGGTAAGGTTTTAGGATTTGTCGTTTTACAACAAGCAACTACCCAAACTTGGGAAACAAAAGACTTAAATTTAATCGAAATACTTTGCGCTCAATTGAGTGATGCTGTTATTCAATCCCAAACATTGCGACAAGTCCAAACTTTAGTAGACGAACGAACTGAACAACTCAAGCGTAGTTTAGAAGTACAAGCAAAATTGTATGAAAGAACAAGGCAATATGTAGAACAACTACAAAAACTTAATGAACTCAAAGATGAATTTGTCAGCAATATTAGCGATCGCTTACGCTATCCTTTGACAAATATGCTCATGTCTATTCGTAATTTACGTTTACCAGGAATATCTTCGGAACTTCAAGATCGGTATTTAAATATTTTAGAGTCAGAATGCAATAAAGAAATTAATTTAATTAATGACTTGTTAACTCTCCAAAAATTAGAATCTCATCAAGAAGCACCACAATTTGAAAGTCTAGATTTAAATACTAAAATTCAAAATCTGCTCATCTCCTTTGATCAACAACTGATAGATAAAGAATTAAGTATTTCCGTAGAATTATTGAATCAGTCTTTAAAGCTGCAAACCGAAGTAGAGAGTTTTGACCGAATTATTCAAGAATTATTAACCAATGTCTGTAAATACTCGGAGCATGATACAACTGTTCATGTAAAGGTAACTCACGAAATTGCAAATAAAATTGATCAAGTTATTATTAGGGTGACAAACACAGGAAGGGGAATATCTGAAGAAGAAGCAGCTTATATTTTTGATAAATTCCGTCGTGGTAAAGGCCGCTGGATTCCCGGTACTGGTTTAGGACTTGCTTTGGTGAAGTCTTTAGTGCAACATTTGCATGGAGCGATCGCTGTTGAGAGTATTCCTATCCCCGATTCCCATCTCAGCGAAATTAGTTTTACACTCACTCTCCCTCTATCTTCTCCACCGAATTAGCTCGTTTCCAGAAAATGACAACAATCATCTCAAAGAGAATTTAAACGTAAATGTTCTCAGTGGTAAAAAACAAATAGCTAAAAATTACCGTCAAAATCTGATAAATTAAGTGACATGGAAAAGTAGCACCTAAATCAGATTATCTTAGGAACGCAAATTTAATAACCTGCAATTCTGAGTTAGCGTGGAATGGTGCGTTACGCTGTCGCTCTAAGCGAAGCCATGCCCGCAAGGGCTTTACACACTCTACTTTTGCACTTTATTTAATTGACATTCCTTAGAATATGCTTATGATTCTGATTTTGGGAAAATCACTTAATTTTTATGACTTGATTTTTTGGTTTTTTCGTCTTCTTTGCACACACTGAACGCTTACTGTTTGTATTTATGATCGCAAAATCTAAAAAATTTCGTTGGCAAAAACCTAAATATTCAGTTTTATCTCGACAAATAGATATTTTTCTGGCTGCTGGTAAATTTATGTTCTATCTTTGGTGGGATAGTATTTTTCCCCAAGATTCTTTAGAACATAAAAAAAATCGCGCTACTTGGTTAGTTAATACATTAATTCATTTAGGTCCGACTTTTATTAAAATTGGTCAAACTTTATCAACTCGTGCAGATTTATTACCTTTAGAATATATAGAAGCTTTGGGAACTTTACAGGATCAAGTTCCCGCTTTTAGTAGTCAAGAAGCCATGACTATGATTCAATTAGAATTAGGTAAACCTGTTCAAATTATCTATAAAGAGTTTGCATCTAATCCTTTAGCTGCTGCTAGTTTAGGTCAAGTTCATAGAGCTAAATTGCATACCGATGAAGATGTGGTTATTAAAATCCAACGTCCGGGTTTAGAAGCTTTATTCAATTTAGATTTTAAGATATTATTGCAATTAATTAAATTTTGTAATCGTTATTTTGTTGGAGTTAGAAAATATAATTTAAACTTAATTTATGATGAATTTTTCAATTTATTATTTCAGGAAATTGATTATATTCAAGAAGGTAAAAATTCTGATAAATTTCGAGAAAATTTCCACGGATATTCTCATATCATTATCCCTAAGGTATATTGGCAATATACCACCACTAAAATATTGACTTTAGAATATAAACCGGGAATTAAAATTAATGATAAAGCTACATTACAAGCCTGTGGAATTAATCTTACTAAAGTAAATGAAAGGGGTATTAGTTGTTTTTTAAAGCAATTATTACAAGATGGATTTTTTCAAGTTGACCCCCATCCCGGAAATATGGCAGTTCATCCAGATGGTAGTATTATCTTCTATGATTTCGGCATGATGGCAGAAATCGGAACTTTAGATAAAGAGCAAATGATTAAAACTTTTTTTGCTATTCTCAAAAAGGATAGTAATGAAGTAGTAGATACTCTGATAAGCATGGGATTAATTGAACCTATGCCTAATATGATTCCAGTTAAAAGATTAATTACATTTTTATTAGATAAATTTACTGATAAACCATTGGATGTTAAAGCATTGGGTGAGGTAAAAAGTGAACTTTATGAAATGTTTGAACAACAGCCATTTCGCTTACCTGCTCAAATGGTATTCATCCTCAAAGCCTTAACCACATTAGATGGTATCGCTAGAACTTTAGATCCTCAATATAATATTATAGCATCAGCCCAACCGTTTGTTAGAAGCATAGCAATGACAAATAGCAAAGGCAATGCGATAGCTCAATTAAGCAAACAAACCAAGGATTTTCTGCAATATCAACTCACAAAACCGAATAGAACCGAAGTTTTAGTCAAAAAATTAGCAGAAAGAGTAGAAAGGGGAGAATTACAATTAATAGTTAAAAATATTGAAAGCGATCGCATATTAAAACGAATTTACCTAGCTATCAAATCCTTAATCTATGCTTGTTTAACCGGATTTAGTCTCCTAGCAGGATTAATCTTAATCATCAGTAAGTATAACAATTGGGCGATCGCAGTTTTTTGTGTATGTGGTTTTTGTTTATATTTATTAGTTAGATCACTAACGAACTTAGCAGTCCGAGAGAAAATAGAAAAAATGGGCAAAAATTGACACTCTCAGGGATAAAGACACCCTCAATTCTTTTTTCAGTGTTAACGTAGCAAATCACTAATCACGCTAATATAGAGACAGTCTGGTTGTAAATTATGATTGAGTGAACTATTCTATCTCCTCTAATGAAATTGACCCAAGGTCAATATTTCCCTTTGAATTAGATCAATTCCAGAAAGAAGCGATCGCCTCCCTCAATGCTGACCGCTCAGTAGTTGTCTGTGCGCCCACAGGTTCAGGAAAGACCCTCATCGGGGAGTATGCTATATATCGCGCCTTATCTCGCGGGAAACGGGTATTTTACACCACTCCCTTAAAGGCGTTGTCTAATCAGAAACTGCGGGACTTCCGCGAAAAATTTGGCTTTGATCAAGTGGGACTCCTCACCGGAGACGCTTCCATCCACAGGGATGCCCCCATTTTGGTCATGACCACAGAAATTTTTCGGAATATGCTCTATGGTACACCCATAGGCCAAGTTGGCATCTCCTTAACCGACGTTGAGGCTGTGGTGCTAGATGAGTGCCACTACATGAACGATCGCCAACGAGGTACAGTTTGGGAAGAATCAATTATCTATTGTCCCCGTGCCGTCCAACTTGTAGCCCTTTCCGCTACCGTTGCCAACAGTGATCAACTCACCAGTTGGTTAAATCACGTTCATGGGCCAACAGACCTGATTTACTCGGATTTTCGCCCCGTTCCCTTAGAATTTAACTTTTGTAATCCCAAAGGGTTATTTCCGTTATTAAATGAAACTAATACCAAAATTAATCCCCGCTTAGTCAAAAAAGCTAAAAAAGGATATTGGGAAAAAGGCAAAGCTGGTAGACCAGAACCGCCTGGTATTATTTATACCCTTAGCCAACTTCAAGAACGGGATATGCTTCCCGCAATTTACTTTATCTTCAGTCGTCGAGGCTGTGATAAAGCCGTAGAAGAAGTTGGTGATTTATGGTTAGTTAATAATGATGAATCTCAAATCCTGCGCCAACAGATTGATGACTTTTTGCGCCGGAATCCTGATGCTGGTAGGGCTGGACAAGTTGCCCCACTGTATAGAGGCATAGCTGCTCATCATGCCGGTATTCTACCAGCGTGGAAAGGATTAGTTGAAGAACTTTTTCAACAGGGATTAATTAAAGTCGTATTCGCTACGGAAACCTTAGCAGCGGGAATTAATATGCCCGCTCGGACAACAGTAATCTCTACTCTGTCTAAGCGCACCGATAACGGACACCGCTTACTCAACGCTTCCGAATTTCTGCAAATGGCAGGTCGCGCTGGTCGTCGGGGTATGGATCTACAAGGTTATGTAGTCACATTGCAAACACCCTTTGAAGGAGCAAAAGAAGCATCATATTTAGCTACATCTAGCCCAGATCCCCTCGTTAGTCAGTTTACACCCAGTTACGGCATGGTATTGAACCTGCTGCAAACCCACACCATAGAAAAAGCCAGAGAACTAATAGAACGCAGTTTTGGACAATATATGTCCAACTTACATCTGCAACCAGATTTTGCAGAACTGGCACAAGTTCAAGCTGAATTATCGCAAATTCAGGCACAACTGGCAGCCATTGATGAAAATGAATTGATGCTTTATGAAAAATTGCGTCAACGGCTAAAAGTAGAACGACAAATTTTCAAAACCCTGCAAGAACAAGCACAGGAAGATCGGCAGGCACAATTGGCAATGATGCTAGATTTTGCCATATCGGGAACTATGCTAAGTCTGAATGACAGAAACGCCATGTCACCTCTGCCTATCACAGCAGTGTTAGTTGACAAAGCCGTAAATGCTGGTGAAACTTCCTACTTTGTCTGCTTGGGGCAAAATAACCGTTGGTATGTAGCAACCTCAGCGGATATCTTAGATATGTATGCAGAAATGCCCCGGGTAGAAGTGCCAGAGGATTTGATCCCACCTTCAGAATTAGGTTTAAAACGAGGACAAACTATCCGTGGGGAGGAAACTACAATAGCGATCGCCCAAAGTATACCCAATCCTGAAGAATTTAATCATCTACCTACAGAGGTACGAGAACAACTTAGTCGCTTAACTGCGGTTCAAGAACAATTAGAAAACCATCCCATCTATAAATCGGGGAATATTGCCAAAATATTTAAAAATCGGGCGCGTTGTGTCGAATTAGAAGCCGAAATTGAACACTTGCAATCACAAGTATCATTACAATCTCAAAGATATTGGGAAGAGTTTCTCTGTTTAATTGAGATTTTACAGTCCTTTGAATGTTTGGATAATTTAGTCCCCACCAAATTAGGAGAAATAGCCGCAGCCATTCGCGGTGAAAATGAGTTGTGGTTAGGCTTAGTTCTGTCCAGCGGCGAGTTAGATAATATTGGTCCCCATAACTTAGCCGCAGTCATAGCCGCTTTGGTGACTGAATCTCCCCGTCCAGATACAAAAGTTGACTTTAATCTATCTCCAGAAGCGGATACAGCTTGGTCGAAAGTACAACCCATTCGCCGTTCTGTGTTAAAGGTGCAATATCGTCATGGTGTCGCCTTACCTGTAGGTTTAGAAACCCGTTTTATCGGTTTGATTTCTTTGGTGGAACAGTGGGCCTTAGGAGTAGAGTGGAAGGCATTATGTGAAAAAACCACTTTAGATGAAGGGGACGTGGTGCGAATTTTACGCCGAACTCTGGATTTATTATCCCAGATTCCTCATGTTCCTAATTTACCAGATATGTTACGGCGTAATGCTCAACGGGCTATGCAATTAATTGATAGATTTCCTGTCAATGAAGCGATGGAATAATCAGCTAAATAAATAGGGTTAGGAGTAGGGGCGAATGGCCATTCGCCCCTACAGGAGTTAATGAACCACGAAGGAGCGTTCGCGGAGCGTCTCGAAGAGATAGGACACGAAGGAAGAAGGAAGAAGGAAGAAGGAAGAAGGAAGAGAAGATTTGGGCAATTAGCCCTCGCATTTACGCTGTTATTTTTAGTTGAACTGCAAGGGTTTTAAACATCTATTGACAACTGACTACTGACTACTGACTACTAACAACTATCTGACAGAAAATGCCTCGCTGAAACGTCGAGTAATTGGTTCAATAATAAAGGTTAAAACTGATTTTTTGCGCGTGACAATTTCGGCATTAGCAGCCATTCCTGGATTGAATTCTACATCTTGTCCGCGCACATTCAAGGAATGTTTACTTAATTTAATTCTGGTGGGAAAAACCAAGCCTAATTCTTTATCAATTGTGGCATTAGGACTAATTTGTAATACTTCACCATCAACTACCCCAAATTCTTGAAACGGAAAGGTGGCGATTTTGACTTTTGCTTTCATTCCTTGATTAATAAACCCAATATCACGGTTAAGAACTTTTACCTCTAGCAGCATTTCTTCCCCTTCTGGTAAAATTGATAGTAGTTCTTCTCCCGATTGTACTGGACCCTTGGTAGCTTTAATTTTGTAAATTGTTCCAGCTACAGGGGCTTTGATAGTTTCCCCATCTTTTTGTTTTCTAGCTTGTTCTAATTGACCAGCAACTGTAGTTAATTCTTCTTTACGTTTGTTGATTTGAGTGAGAATTTCACTTTGACGTTCTGAGGTTAAACGGATATTTTGATTACGGACTGTTTGATAGGCTTGTTCTGCTTGAGTAACTTCTTGAAGTTGAGCCGCAATATCTTTTGCTAAAGAAGCTACTTTATCTTTTGCTTCTGTTAAATTATTTTGGTTTTTGGTGACTTCATCTGAGCTTCTGATAATATCTGTATTCACTCGATTTAATCTTTCTTTAGCATCTAGATAATCAACTCTAGTTAAAGCACCTGGTTCAAGTAAGGTACGAAGATTTTCTTCTCTTTGTTTGGCAATAGATAGATTATTATCTAACATTGAACGCAGACTTTTTGCATTCTCTAAGTTTTTTTCGACATTAGTAAAACCAATTTTAGCATTAGCTAAATTTTCTTGTAAACGACTCAACCGAACTTTGGCTTGATTAAGAATTGACTGTTGACGTTTAACTTCTGCTGCTGCTGCTGCTTGTTTGGCTTTATAGTCTAATAATCGAGAGTTTAAAAGTTCATCTTGCAAAACTGTTCCCGCAGTTTTTCCTCCAGAACGTTCAGCTTGTAATCGTTGTAAATCATCTTCAATTAATTTACTAGATTTAGCTAAACGGTTAACATCAGTTTGTTGGAAATTGGGATCACGTTGAATGAGAATTTGATCTTTCGTAACGCGATCGCCTTCTTTCACTTTCACTGCTAAAATAGAACCATTACCCAAAGCTGTTACCGGTCTAACTTGGGTAGAAGCAATTAATTCTCCTGTGGCTGTAGCGACTTCATCAATTTCTGAAAAATGCGCCCAGGAAATTGTCCCAAATATCACAGCACTAATTGTTCCCGCTAACAATCTTGTATAAAGCGGTGGCAATTCCTGTACTGCTTTGCCCAATTGATATGATAATTGTTCTTCTGGTTTAGCAAATCTTTCTTTTGTCTGACGCGCTTGCACAGCATTTGCCGCTAGGGAAAATTTCATAATTTGTTAGTTTTGTTAGTTTTGTTAGTTTTGTTAGTTATTTTTTTATTGAGTGATCCCAATTTTATCTAGTCCTGATAAAACTAACTTCTTAAGGGAAAAGGCTTAACCTGGTAATTTTGTGAAGCTGCATTAATAATTAGTATGACTAATTACTAAATGTTTAATAGTAATCTATGCCAATATAAAATATTGTTATGTAAGTCACTACTTGATTCAGATATCCGACTTCTTAAAGAAGTCGGATATCTATGTATAATAATTTTTAGAGAAATTATCTGTATTTCTTCCTATAGTTAGAGGCAATTTTCTTTATAATATACGTTAATAAGCTGGTAAATTACTGATCAAGGAAATAAAAAATAACTCTATGATTTATCACAGCGACACGATTGCATCTCGTAAAGAGGGAAAATTTCTAGGTGTTGGTGGGCTTGATTTGTATTACCAAAGCTGGCATCCTGAAGGTGAAGTCAAAGGCATCTTAGCCATTGTTCATGGACTGGGAGGACACAGCGGACTTTACAAGACTATAGTTGAGAATTTGTTACCGAAAGAATATGCTATCTATGGCTTTGATTTACGCGGTCACGGACGTTCAGAAGGTCAAAGAGGTTACATTAATACCTGGGCTGAATTTCGTGATGACTTGCAAACTTTCCTCAATTTGATTCGACAACAACAACCTGGATGTCCAATTTTTCTATTTGGGCATAGTATGGGAGGAGTAATTGCATTGGATTATACTCTCCGTTATGTGCAAGATGAATCTGCGTTGTCAGGTGTGATTGCTTTTGCGCCCAGCATTGGAAAGGTGGGAGTACCCCTGAGTCGCGTAGTTTTAGGTAAGTTACTCTCTCAAGTATGGCCGCGTTTTTCCTTGAATATTGGCTTGGATTTCAGCGCAGGTTCACGAGATCAGAAAATTTTAGATTCTTATACTCAAGATAAATTACGCCATACTCTCGCTACTGCTAGGTTATCTACAGAGTTTTTTGCTACAGTAGATTGGATTCATACTCATGCTGAAAAATGGCAAGTACCTTTATTAATTTTACATGGTGGCGCTGATAGAATCGCTTTACCAGAAGGCAGTGAAATTTTTTATCAAAATGTTATCTATCCAGATAAGTTAAGAATTGAATATCCTGGAGGCTATCATGATTTACACTACGATATTAATTATCTTCAAGTAATTACTGATTTAGTTAATTGGATGGATCAACATCTAGCTAATGGGGTAGTACCAGTAATCAATAATAATTCAGTTGTTTATGATTAATGATCATTAGATCCGAAAAAGATAAAATCCAACAAGAGTTAAAATGAAAATCATAGTCGCAGAATAGACAATTATATCTTTTACTAAAAAAGAAATCCAGTCTTTTCTCAATTCTTGTTTAAACTTGAGTTCTCGTAATTTACGCTCAAGTTCTATATCTTCTTGATCCGGTAATCTGGTATAAGGGATAATCTGTAAATCATCAATAACTTCTTCTGGGGTGTCTGGATTTTGCCAGTTATCTAATGCAGAATTAGACTCACTAGAAATAATGGGTAAATTATCCTGGTTGCCATTTTTTATCTCTTTCCTAATTACTTTTTTGGCAATTTTGACGATTAAATCTTCTAAGTTTTTATCCGCCATATTCCCTTCCTAGTATAAGATTACCTATATTCTTCCTTCTTCCTTCTTTCTTCTTTCTTCGTGTCCTATCTCTTCGAGACGCTCCGCGAACGCTCCTTCGTGCTTCATTTAATCTATATTCTTCTCATTAACACCCAACTAATCAGCTAAAGTTAGTTTCTAATCAAAGCGACAAATAGGGGATCTACGTTTAACATAAATATGATAGCGAATCAGACGACTAGCTAAAGTATTTTTTGCAACAATTTGCCCAATCCAAAATACCGAAAAAGGGCGGCTAGAAGTCACGGAACCACACAGATAAAACCCACCTCCGTGGGTTAAATTCAGAGAGTCCACGCAAGTGGACTTTGCTTGTGTAGTAGCGACTTCTAGTCGCCAAATACCTTTAAATTATAATTCGCCGATAATTTCTGGCTGATTTAATTCATCAGACATTTCGATAATTGCTCTGAGTACAGGCTTCATGATTGAATCTTCGTTATTTTCAAAATCTTCATAACGTCGCCGTTTGGCACGATTTGCAACCTGCACCGTAATGCGATAGCGATTTGACGCAGCACTAATTAGTTCTTCTGAACGGTGCATGATCTGAGACTGAGTAGTCTCGAATTTAGAACGCTTAAGCATAATTGATGACTCTAGAGATTCTACCCCAGTTTACTCGGATTTTTGAATTTTAGATATGGCAACGAGAATGATCCTTGATAAATTTGTTTAACTAGAACAATGAGACTGAGAATTTGCCGTAATTGTTGAGTTTGTTGTTTAAGTATTTGCTTCTCTAGACGGAGATTCTGAATCTCTTTTTGAGCTAGATAAATATTATCCGGTGCTGTATGTAGGGCTGCATAACTAGCACGTTCATATTGATTAAATATATCTGTTATCAATGCTAGAGCATCTTTTGCTTTTCGTAATTGTTGAGCTAAGTAAAGGAGTGTGAGGGAAATAAGGATGTTAATCAGGACAACGATAGTTACCATTATTTATAAAAACGATCTTATTCTCAAGAATCATTGAACGCAAAGAAACGCAGATAAAGATGAATAAGTTTGGATCTTATTCCAGTGCATACGGCTATAATTCTATTTAGGATTATTATAGAATTTTGTACATTCTACTTTTCTATTTCCTAGCATGACCGAAAACACGAAAGCGATAGTTGTATTTGATATAGACGGGGTTATCCGTGACGTTAGCGGCTCATATCGTCGCGCTATATCCGATACTGTAGAATATTTTACCACTCAAACCTATCGTCCCACACCAACAGACATTGATAATCTCAAATCTGAAGGAATTTGGAATAACGATTGGGAAGCTTCCCAAGAATTAATCTATCGCCATTTTGTTAGTCAAGGACAAAACCGGGAAAAATTGCAATTAGATTATCAAAATATTGTTACTTATTTTCAAAGCCGTTATCGCGGTACAGATTCCGAAAATTGGAATGGCTATATTTGTGATGAACCTTTATTAGCACAGCCTAGTTATTTTCAAGAACTAACAAAATCTGGTATTGCTTGGGGTTTCTTCAGCGGTGCTACTCGCTTGAGTGCTAACTACGTTTTAGAAAAACGCTTAGGTTTACAGTCTCCTGTGTTGATAGCAATGGAAGACGCACCTGGTAAACCTGATCCTACCGGACTTTTTGCTACTATTAACATATTAGAAAATGGTAGTAATCAAAAACAAACAGTTGTCTATGTAGGTGATACTGTAGCAGATATACACACTGTGGAAAAAGCGAAAGCTGTAGATAATTCTCGGACTTGGTTAGGTGTTGGGGTGTTACCTCCCCATGTTCAGGAAATAGCAGAAGTCCGGGAAGCTTATACCCAAAAGCTGATCCAAGCTGGAGCAAAGATAGTGTTTAATAATGTGCAGGAATTGACAATTAAAACGATATCTAAATTAGAATCGTAATTTCATATAAGTAGATTTTGCTGAATTATCTAGAACCATAGGAAACTTATCAAAATGTCTAATTTAAAACTACCTGATGGACCAAAAACTCATCCTTGGATACAGACATTCCAATGGTTAAAAGATCCTTTAGGATATATGGAAGAATGTTCTGAAAAATACGGTGATATTTTCACTTTAAGAGTTGGCCCCGTATTTAAACCACAAGTATTCATTAGCAACCCCCAAGCAATTCAACAAATTTTCACCACGGACACCAAACAATTAGATTCTGGTGCGTCAGCAGGTATTCAAGCACCATTGTTAGGAAAAAAATCTCTATTAGCACTAGAAGGGAAGCCACACCAACGCCAACGCAAGTTGTTAATGCCACCCTTACATGGAGAGAGAATGCTGTCTTATGGTGATTTAATTCGGGAAATTACAGAAGAAGTTACTAACAAATGGCAGATTGGAGAACCATTTAATATCCTATCTTCCATGCAAGAAATATCTTTTGAGGTGATTTTAAAAGCTGTATTTGGTTTACGAGAAGGTTCACGTTATCAAGAACTGAAGAAACTGCTACTAAAAATACTTAATCCTAAACAACCTTTTGTGAGAGGACTGTTATTAGTTTTTCCATTATTACAAAAAGATTTAGGTACGTGGAGTCCTTGGGGAAAATTCCTCTGCTTAACAGATCAAATTAATAAACTAATCTATGCAGAAATTAAGGAACGGCAGGAAAATCCAGATCCATCTCGGACTGATATTTTGTCTTTGATGATGGCTACTAAGGATGAAGAAGGTCAACCCATGACTGATGTTGAATTACGAGATGAGTTAATGACTCTATTGGTAGCTGGTCATGAAACTACTGCAACTTCTTTAACATGGGCGCTTTACTGGATTCACCATTTACCACAGGTACGAGAAAAACTATTGCAAGAATTAGATAATTTGGGTCAACAACCTGATGCTAATGAAATTTTCAAATTACCTTATTTAAATGTTGTTTGTTCAGAAACATTGCGGATGTATCCAGTGGCGATGTTAGCTTTAAATAGATTGGTAAAATCACCATTGGAAGTGATGGGTTATAATTTAGAACCTGGAAATTTGGTAGTTCCTTGTATTTATTTAACCCATCATCGAGAAGATTTATATCCTGATTCTAAACAGTTTAAACCTGAGCGTTTTTTAGAACGTCAATTTAGCACTTCTGAATTTTTACCTTTTGGTGGTGGAAATCGTCGCTGTATTGGTATGGCTTTGGCGCTGTTTGAAATGAAGTTGGTTTTAGCAACTGTCTTGTCTCAATGGCAGATGGAATTGGCTGATACTGAACCTGTAAAACCAGCACGGAAGGGGGCTTTATTGGGTACTGGTGGCGGTGTGAAGATGGTTGTGAGGGGGAGAAGAGAGCAAAATCAGCGGGTTTTTGAAACCAGCGTGAGTTGAAGGTACAGTTTTTTAGTAACAGAAGTTTTTGTTAGGGTGGCATTTACCATTATCTATTCTTTTATTGTCTTGTCGCTAAAACAGGCTTACCAGTAGATATAGCCTGTTCCACAATATCAATTGCTCGCTTTGTTCCCCCCGCTTTCTGAATCGCTGTTTGCAACCGTAAAGCATTCTTTCTGTAACTATCTTCCGTTAATACCTTTTTAATAGCTATCCGCAAATTATCAGCATTAACTTTCTTCACAGGTACAGCTTCCCCGCATCCTGACCAAACTATCCGCGAAGCTACTCCTGGTTGATCATTAGCAATAGGAATAGCTACCATTGGCACAGCATTTGTTAAACATTCCAATGTAGTATTCATTCCTGCATGGGTAATAGTTAATTCTGCTTTTTCTAATAGTTGTAATTGTGGTGCATAACCAACTACTAAAGGATTTCCTGGTAGTCCTTGGAGAACTTCAGGACTTGCCGAACCACCTAAAGAAATTACTAATTGTACATCCAAATATTGACAAGCTTCTGCAATACTTTGAAAAACACCTAACAAACGATTTTGAATAGTTCCCAATGAAGCGTAAATTAATGGTTGTCCTGTTAACTTATCAAAAGGAAAATCAGAAACTTCTCGACCCGTGGAATTATGATATGGTCCAGTGAAATGAAAGCATTGCGGTAAATTATTTCGAGGAAATTCTAACTCAGCAGGTTGTTGACTAATTTGCGCTAGTTGAGAATACAGCGGTTTCCGCTCTTATGAGGTACATCTTAGCCCCCTCATCGCTTGCGGGGAGGGGGTTGGGGGTGGGGTTCTTGTACCTCATAACACCGGGAAGTGCTGTAACGATCATTAGCGTTAGAGTATGCAGGTAAATTTTTCTCTCGACGATAGTTGTTTATTAATTCTGTAATGGGTTGAGTTGCTCGATTTAATAATTTATAACCTAATTTATTCCGCAGTTTTGACCACCAAGCTGGACTATAATCCCAATTGGTCATGAAGGGAGGAACACTTGGTTCTCGATTTAAAACTACAGCACTACAAATAGTAATAAAAGGCAGTCCAGAAACATCAGCAATAGTCCTGCCTTCTGACATAATTTGATCCATTAATAATGCTTCTATACCTGCATCCTTAATTACTTTTGGGGCATCTCTGAGTGAAATATTAGTGGTATCTTTGAATAGTTGGATAGTGTATTTAAATGCTTCCTGTCCATTTAATTGACCTAGTTTAGCAAAAAATTCTGCTGATGACCCCAGAGGAAATTCAGATTCACCAATAACTCGAAATTCTAAACCTGCTGCTTGTGCTTTGGCTTGAGCATCCAGAACACCAATCAGAGTAACACGATGACCACGCTGTTGTAATTCTTTTCCCAAGGGCAATATTGTATTCCAATGTCCGGTAGAGGCAGGACACATTAAGCCATAATGAGTCATAATTTATTTTATTTAATGATAATAACTCCCGGTTCGCCCATTTTTGCGAGAGTTAGAAGAATTCTACTCAGGAG
>JBAXRM010000063.1:0-22333 GCA_037131225.1 Nostocales cyanobacterium ELA583
CGCCAATCTATCCAACGCCAAGAAGCGCCAGAGGAAGAGGAAGAATTGCAAATGAAACCTCTGGATATTAGTACATTGCAACGTCAAGAAGCGCCAGAGGAAGAGGAAGAATTGCAAATGAAATCTCTGGACATTAGTACATTGCAACGTCAAGAAGCACCAGAGGAAGAGGAAGAATTGCAAATGAAACCTCTGGACATTAGTACATTGCAACGTCAAGAAGCGCCAGAGGAAGAGGAAGAATTGCAAATGTCGCCAATGGTGCAACGTCAAGGTCAAGGTGGAATGGCGGCTACATCTGACTTGGAAACCTCTATTAATCAAGCAAGAGGTGGGGGTCAGCCACTAGGGGATAATATCAGAAAACCGATGGAACAGGCGTTTGGCGCTGATTTTGGTGGAGTGAAAGTTCACACAGATAGTCGCTCAGACCAGTTAAATCAATCAATTCAGGCGCGTGCTTTCACTACGGGACAGGATGTGTTTTTTCGCCAGGGGGAATATAATCCTGGGAGTCGGGGCGGTCAGGAGTTGTTAGCGCATGAGTTGACTCATGTTGTGCAGCAGAGTGGGGGAGTGGTGCAGCGAGATCTATTGCAGATGCGTTCAGGTCCCGGCGGACCACCAGCACCAGTGGCTAAACTAAAATTGCACGCAGACACGGAAACAAATAATCGTAGCGATCTAAGTTTTAAAGAGCTTCAGAATGCTCAGGTGGGACACTCTTGGGTGAGCTTAGAATATACAGACAGGAAGAAAATTCCTAAGAGTATAGGTCAACCAACTCAGGGGTTACTCAAATCTGGTTCTACCGCCTTCGGATTTTGGCCACTGGTGACTAGAGCCAGCGATTTCACAACAGAAGAACAACAAAGGATTGATCACGGACAAACTCCTGGTGCGGGAGCAAGTAACAATCCAGCACATAGAGGATTCTCAATGAATCCACTGAAGAATGTACCAGGACGAGTTGAAGAACCAGATACAGCGCATACACCTAAAGGGACAAAGGAGTATGATCTGACTCAAGCTCAGGTTGGTTCTTTGATATCATACGTGAACTCAAAACGTAGTGCTAACTACAACCTCTATACATTTAATTGCACAACTTTTGCTGTAGAATCTATCCGTAGTGCAGGTCAGGTTGCACCTAGTGGATCGTCATGGGGAATTTGTCTACCGAATGCTCTCTATAAAGACCTTTATCAAATGAAAAAGAGGGGAGACAAATCTGTAACGGTAGCACCGCTGGAATCAGGCGAACGCCATGAGTAAGTAATCCCTATGAACCAAACATGGCTTTATATGTTTCAAGCTGCAATTTTGATAGGGTGTTCTCAGTCTCCAGAGCAACTCGAAGTACACCCTAATCCAAAAACTTACCAACCATCAAACAGGATTATTGTGATGCCAACAGAGGATATCCCTAATGTTAGGTTTGAAGTAACGGGAACAGTTACACAGTTTAATATTGCAGATCGCAGCAAAACAGTAAAGGTGAAAAATTTCTATACTTACCTAACTGTAAAAGTGGAAAAAACAGAACCAGCTAACGTAGCATCAAACCTTCCAATCCATGAACTAAAATTTTCTTGGAGAACCAATGAAACTCGTGATCGAGAAATATCCATTGGCGATCAAGTGATGGTGACAGTGGTGGGTAATAATTATACAGATCCAACATGGTTTCGATTGTCCGATTTGAAAAAGATTAATCGGTAGATCAATAATCTTGTAGCAACAATCCTAATAATTTTGCGATCGCTTGACACCAGAAAATAGATTTCCCGAAAATTTAGACTTTAGTACATTGTTTGCTGAGTGCGATCGCATTAGAGTGAATACATATACTGACGAGATATTTATCCACCTCACTGCTTGGGCATCAGGAGCGCAATATGAGAGAACAGGTAGGCCAGAGCAAAAAAGCTACCACTTCTTTCTCCATTCCTACACTTAAACAGCCGACACGCGGCTTTGGTTTGGAGTCATTAGATACCGCGCCTCAAGCAACTACAGAGGTGGAATCCGTCAATCCAATTCTTACTCACGATATAAGTCGAATCTCACTGCGTCCCCAAGCAAAACTATCAATTAGCCAGCCTGGAGATTTTTACGAACAGCAAGCTGATAGCGTAGCACAGCAGGTAATGCGAAGAATGGCACAACCTGTAAATCGTCAGTCTATTCAACGTCAACAAGTGCCAGATCCAGAAGATTTACAGATGAAGTCTGTGGATAATTCCCATACTTCCTGGCTGCAACGTCAGCAAGCACCAGAGGAAGAAGAATTACAGATGAAACCTCTGGTAAATACGATTACACCTTTAGTCCAACGTCAGCAAGCACCAGATCCAGAAGATTTACAAATGAAGTCTGTGGATAATTTCCATACTTCCTGGCTACAACGTCAGCAAGAGCCAGAAGAAGAGGAAATACCAGAGGACACAGAAGTACAAAGGTCGTCAATGGTGCAGCGTCGTCCAAGCACAGGTGGAATAGCTGCTACAGATGATTTAGAAACATCTATTCAACAGTCTCGTGGTGGTGGACAGCCCCTTGCAGATGATATCAAGCAACCAATGGAACAGGCATTTGGGGCTGATTTCAGTAGCGTCAATATTCATACAGATAATAATTCTGATAAATTAAATAAATCTATACAGGCTCGTGCCTTCACCACAGGGCAGGATATTTTCTTCCGTCAGGGGGAATACTCACCGGGAAGTAATGTAGGTAAGGAATTACTAGCTCATGAGTTGACCCACGTTGTCCAGCAAAATGGTAGTGCAGTACAGCGTAAATCCCTGCATTTAGCACCAAAAGAAAACAAAATCCAGAGAAAATATGCTGGTAATGGGCAAACCATCCAACTGCGGGAAAATCCCCAAAAACCCAGTGAAGACGATAACCAAAATCAAACAGATGCAGTAGAAGTCAAAACTGATACAGAAAACGGCGAACAACAAAATCAGGCAACCACAGAAAACCATCAATCAGCCTCAACACCACCAGCAGAGGCAGGAAATGGAGCAACAGAACCACCACCGACAAAAAAAGATGATGCAGCAGTAGAATCTTCTCAAAATCCAACAGCAACCGAGAAACAGGCTGAGGGAAATCAACAAAAACAGCCAGAGTCAAAAGATACCGATTCTAATAATCAAAAAATCAGTTCCCAACAGCAAGGTGAAGGAGAAGGTAAATTACCAGGGGTATCCGCACAATTACCTGGACAACAGGTAGATCAAACAGCCGTAAAATCACTACCAAGTGATGTAGTTAATACAGCAGAACAATTGCCAGCAATAGAAACTGGTAATGGTGAAAAAGCTCCAGCTTCCCCTGAAGATGACCCAGCATTTCAAGCGGTAGTCAACACAACTAAACAAGTTGCAGTTACCCAGAAAGAACACGCCCCAGCTAATAGTAAAGCCCAGGAAGCGCAAGCAGCAGCCGAATCTCCTGGAAATGAAGTAGAGAGCAAGGCACAAGCTAACCAAGTGGGTGAGATGGGACAAGCCCAAACCCCAGGATTTGATGCTGCGTCCTTGAAAGCCAAATTGATGGAGCGCATTGCGGATATGGCTCCCAAAAATCTCAAAGAGGCAGACGAGTTTAAGAATGGCAATAAATTGGATTCTGTTAAAGGTGATTTAAGTGGCAAGGTTAATGAAGAAAAGAAAGCATCCCAAGGTGAGCTAGAAGAGAAAACCAAAGCCAAACCAGACACCAGCGGTATTGAAACCAAACAAGTAACGCCTTTAACAGCAAATAATCCAGGTGCAGTCCCGACAAATATCGGTGCAGATAAAGCAACACCTAAATCTAAAGGTCAAGGTGAAGTTGAAGCACCCCTACAAAAAGACAGCCAAAAGCTTGACCAACAAATGGCTAATGCCAATATTACCGAAGAGCAATTGGCCAACTCCAATGAGCCAGAGTTTCAAGGCGCATTAGCAACGAAAAAAGAAGCTCAAACCAATGCTGTACAAGCTCCAGCACAATATCGCCAGCAAGAACAAGGGATATTAACCAATGCTCAAGCTACGGCGGAAGCTACAGCCCAACAGCATCTGGAAGGAATGCACGGTATCCGTAGCCAACATTTGGGACAGGTAGCAGATCAACAGGTAGGAACTAAGGGCAAAGATGAACAAGCACGGGCAAAAGTTGCTGGTGATATTAATAAAATTTACGAAGGAACTAAAACCAAAGTTGAGAAAACCCTTGGTGACTTAGACGGGAAAGTTCAGCAAGAATTTGATGCCGGTGCGGCTGAGGCGAAGAAAGCCTTTGAGGATTACGTCGGCAAGCGCATGGACGATTATAAGAGCGATCGCTATGGTGGTACATGGGGATGGACAAAGTGGATTAAAGACCAATTTGTCGGTTTACCCGATGAGGTGAATGTCTTTTATACAGAGGGTCGCCAGTTTTACATCAAGCAGATGGATGGTGTAATTAACAAAGTAGTCGCCATTATCAGTCAAGGACTAACCCAAGCCAAAGCCGAAATCGCCAATGGTAAAAGGGAAATTCAAAACTACATCAACCAACTACCCCAAGACCTGAAAGGCGTTGGTCAGGAAGCAGCCGCAACAATTGAAAGTAAATTTGAGGAGTTGGAGCAAAGTGTTGAGAATAAACAGAATGAGTTAATTGACACTTTAGCCCAAAAATATCAGGAAAACTTGCAAGCCGTTGATGCCCGCATTGATGAAATGAAAGCGGCGAATAAAGGTTTGATTAGCAAAGCCTTAGATGCTGTGGTGGGCGTGGTCAAAACGATTATCGAATTGACCAAAATGTTAATTGAGGTATTAGCAAGGGCTGCTAGTGTAGTTGGACAAATCATCAAAGACCCGATTGGGTTCTTAAGTAATTTGGTTAGTGCTGTGAAGCAAGGCTTCCTCAGCTTTATGAAGAATATCGGCAAGCACCTCCAGAATGGCTTAATTGGTTGGCTGACTGGCACAATGGCAGAAGCTGGTATTCAAATGCCAGAAAACTTCGACCTCAAAGGTATTTTTAGCCTAGCAATGCAGCTTTTAGGCTTCACTTATGAAGCAATTCGCGCCCAAGCTGTGAAACGATTGGGTGAAGATGGTGAAGAAAAAGTCAGCCGCATGGAACAAACTGTTGAGGTATTTCAAATTTTAGCTACTCAAGGCGTGGCTGGGATTTGGCAGATGGTTCAAGATAAAATGGGCGACCTCAACGCTTTGATTATTGAACCTATCAAGAACTTTATCATTGAAAAAGTGATTACAGCGGGGATTGAGTGGGTTCTGAGCCTGTTGACTCCAGCTTCGGCATTTATTAAGGCTTGTAAGGCAATTTACGAGATTGTTAAATTCTTTATCGAAAGGGCTGGGCAAATTGCTGATTTAATTAATGCCATACTAAATTCGATTGTGGCGATCGCTAGTGGTTCACTAGATCAAGCAATTAAAGGTGTGGAAAATGCTCTAGCTAGATCTTTACCAGTTGTCATCAGTTTCCTAGCGAGTCTTTTGGGCTTGGATGGTATTGCTGGCAAGATTCAAGCAATATTCCAAAAACTGCGGAAACCGATGGAAACAGCAGTGAATTGGGTAATTGATAAAGGTACGAAGGCGTTTAAAGCTGTTGGTAATAAGTTTAATAAGAGTAAGGTAGGTAAGAAATTTAATGCTGTAAAAGATTCAGCGCGGGAGAAATATAAAGCCGGTAAGCAGTGGGTTGAGGATAAGAAAGCCGCCGGTCAGCAATGGGTTGATGATAAGAAAGCCGCCGCCGAACAGTGGGTTAATGATAAGAAAGAGGGTGTGAGTAACAAGTTCAAGAAGAGTAAGTTTGGCAAGAAGGTGGGAGCTTTTACAGAATCTGCCAAGGAGAAATATCAAGCAGGTAAGCAGTGGGTTGAAGATAAGAAAGAGGTTGTTAAGGATAAATATACAAAAACAGTAAACAAAGGGAAAGAAAAAGTAGTTGCGATAATGGAATGGTGGAAAGCTAAGAAAGCGTTTAAGAATCAAGCTGGTGAGACACATACTCTCTTTTTCCAAGGGCAAGATAAGTCTGCTAACTTAATGATTGCAAGTACACCAGAGATATTAAGTAGTTATATCAAAAAACAAAAACAAAAAAATAAAGATTCGCATGATAAGCTAGAAATCCTCACAGAATTAGAGACAAAAGCCAACAAAATAAATACACTCAAAAATGGAAAAATGGGGCAGACAGCCGGTACAGAAATTAAGATTTTATTGGCTGAAATTGCAAATATTTTACAAAATATGGGTGAGGTTTTACCAGAAACTAAAGTTAAATGGGAAACTAGAGCATGGGGTGGCGATATTGATGGACAATCAATGTTGGCTGAACCGTTAAGCTTAAAGCCAGGTAAATATGCAGGTAGTCAACCCTATCAAGAATCTGCCCTTTGGAAGGAAGTTAAAAAACGCCGAGGTACTTATGTCAGAGGTCATCTTTTGAATCACCATGTACATGGTCCTGGAATAAATGAAAACTTGACACCAATCACAATTGGATTAAATGGTGAAATGGAAAGAAAAGTGGAACATCAAGTAAAACATATGGTATTAAATTTTAAATATGTTGTCAGTTATAAAGTAGATATTGAATATGGCAGCCATAAAGATAGAAATAATTTACCTGCCGAAAGAGATTTACCTACAAAACTTAAGTTTGAAATTTATCATATGAAAAGAAAACCAGGAAAGTCTGGAGAAAATGCTGATGATTGGATTAAAGATAAGCAGGCTTACTCTGATTCTTTAAATCATGAAATTCCAAAAGATTCTCCTTTAAATGAAGAGGTAAATCCAAAACCAAATAAAAAAATAAAAATGACTTAAAAAGTAAGATTATGACAAGCAACTATGTGAAAAATAGGCTCTTATCGCTATAAAACAATAATCAAAGGAAATAACAGTGATGGACAAACAAAGTATTGTAGAGAAATTCCATGAAATGGCAGACGAACTTGAAAAGAACCCAGCCATTCATCTTATTAAATCTAAATTTAATCCTCCAGCAACAGAGGAAGAATTAAATGAAGCTCGAAGTATATTTAATCTCACTCCTGCAATGGTTGATTTTTATAGTCAAGCAAATGGTATTAATATTGAATGGGAAAAATGTGAACAAAAAGAACTTCCTGATGGGGGATTAGCTGCTGGATACATTAATTTATTACCTGTGCAAGATGTCTTTGGAGATTGGGAAGATATTATTTATTTTTCTGAAGATGATCCTTACAAACCTTTACATCCTCTAGACTTTTTCATTGATGAAGCTTGTGCAGCACTTTATTTGGATGGTTCAAATAACCCACAGGTCTATTATCATTATCTTGGCGAGGAAATGAGTCCAATAGGTGTAAATTTTGAAGATTATCTTAAACTATTACTTAAATCGCGCGGTTTTTGGTATTGGCAAACGGCTATTTATCAGCCTGAATATGATAACCCTTATGTATCGAGATCATTAGAAGAAAGTAATTTTACAAACATCATGCCACAACTTTTTCCAGACTTTAATCTTTCAGACTTTACAACGCTTAAATAATGAATAAATTTTTGGTGTTGCTGAATAATGGGATGATTTCGTGTAATTTGGAACGAAATTTAGATTGTTTCTGGTAATAATTCATCCCGCATTTATACAACGCCAAATTTATTAAATAATTAACCTTGTATGAATATAAAAACAGAACATCATCAAATCAACACCAACTTAACCCTAAACGACTCCTCCCGAACTACCTTAACCATTCGCGTTGTCATCCTCACTCTAACCAAACAAGACAACGAACTTATCGCGTGTCGTCTCAGCTTTTCTGTAAATTCAGAACTCTACCAACGCATTGACACTGAAGCAGTATTCAACCTCAAACCAGATATCCGCAACTTTGACCCAGGAAAATTCCTCCCTGAACCTGACATCACCATCGAAACCAGTCTTAAACCCGACTTATTACCCCTATTAACAGAACACGCTCCAAACATTGAAGAAACTGCAAATTACATCCTGAAATTAAACCAAGAACAACCAGAAAATATATTGCTATCTACCGAAAGTTGGTTAGCTTTATCTGTCAAACAGCAACAGGAATCAGGAGAAATCGGCTACAGCACTCTTTGGTCTTATATTACTCCAGAAAACCTTACTCAAACAGCAATTTCCGGTGAAGGTATTACTGAAGGAATTATCAACTTTTTTCAAGATTGGACTGCGGCGAATTTATCAACCAAAACTCAAGAAACTGCTACCAAAATGATGGAAGGAATCAATACATTTTTAACAGAGTTAAATAATATTAATCCAGAAGAAATTAGCACATTATTTAAAAATAGTAATATTTTTGAAGAAATGATCAATTTCTTCACTACTGATGATTGGCCTTTTGTACAACTTTCAGGACAACCCGCTTTACAAATAAGTTTTCAAGGTGAAAATGGCAAATGGAATTGTTACGCTAGAGCCAGAGACGAACAACAACAATTTGTATTTTACTCCATTTGTCCAGTCAACGCACCTGAAGAAAAGCGAATATCTGTATCAGAATTTATCACTAGAGCTAATTCTGGGATGATGATCGGCAACTTTGAACTAGATTTTAATGATGGGGAAATTAGCTATAAAACCAGTATAGATGTAGAAGGCGATCGCCTCAGCACCGCACTTATTAAAAGGTTGGTTTACGCCAATGTGATAATGATGGATGAATACCTGCCAGGGATTTTATCTGTGATCTATGGTAATGTATCTCCAGCAGATGCGATCGCCCAAATAGAGTCTAAAGTCCAGTAATTAGGTTTCTTTACCTGAATCTCCCCTGAAAAATTAAAAATTTAAGCTTTGACAATTCCTAACTTCCAAGCAGTAATTATCGCTTGAGTACGGCTTTTAACTTTCAACTTTTCAAAAATACTAGTCAGATGAGCCTTAACTGTAGCAACTGTCACGTATAAATGATTAGCTATTTCCTCATTAGAAGCACCTTGAGTTAACCAATGTAAAACTTCTTGCTCTCTTTCTGTTAAGTGAAACTGATGGTAGGTACGCAAACAAGAATCTGAATAAGCCTGAAAAAACCGGAAAAAACGACTAGCAACTTCTGAAGGTAGATAAATTTGTGATTTAGTTACCGTGTTAATAGCTTCGCTCAGTTGAGTAGCTAAATGGTTTTTAAACACATAACCAGATGCTCCAGCTTGCATGGCGCGAAAAATCCATTCATCTTCTTGGTGAGCCGATAAAACTAAGACTTTACCAGCGTAAGCAGTTTGTTTTAGCGAAACTAAAAGTGTAATGCCATCGCTGCCGATTAGTTGCAAATCTAGTAAGATTAAATCTGGTGATTTATCTTGTGTAAGTTTTAACGCCTGAGCTAAACAGTTAGCTTCACCCACTATCGTTATAGGCAATAAACCATTGCTACTATAAAAACTCAGGAGAGTACGTAGACCTTGGCGAAAGTGTTCGTTGTCTTCTACTAAGAGAACAGTAAGAGGATTGCCATTAGACATTTTTGACACTCCTAGATATTCTTAGATCGAGACAGAATGATACAAAATTGCGCTCCACCCTGTGATGCACTTTGCGCCCACAAATTTCCGTGGTGGTCTAGAATAATTTTTTTAGCAATAGTTAAACCCAGTCCTGTACCTCCTGGACGACGAGTATAAAAAGGAGTAAATATTTTTTGCATATCTTCTGGAGACAGTCCCTTTCCTTGATCTGAGATTTTAATTAGCACTTCTTCTTGAAAAATCTGCCAGGTACAAGTAATCATTCCAGATTCAGGACTAAAGTAGATAGCATTACTTAATATATTGTTGAAAACTTGCTTAATTTGTAAGTAGTCTATTAACAAAGTCGTAGAGGTTTCGGGAATCGAGATTTTTACTTTCTTTTCATTGAGTAGAGGCTGTAAGGATTTAATACTTTCAAATACTAACTTTCTTAAGTCCTGTGGAGTTACTCTTAATTTCTCACTTTGACCGCAATTTATCAGTGCTGTGAGATTAGTATCTATATCTTCTATGCTTTGGCAAATAATATTTGCTTCTTCATATTTAGGATGGTCTTTTAAGCCAAAACATAAATTGTTTGCATACAATCCAATCAAAGCTAAATAGCCCCGCAGTTGGTGTCCAACTCGATGCAGTAAGTGTTCTAGCAGTCGAATTTCAGTTTTCTGTCTAGCATGATCTAAATATATATCTGCATAGTTGCTCAGTAGTATGGCAGATTTTTTTATGTCCTCTTGTATATTTTTTGCCAGAGCTTCTTCTGCCATTATTTGTATATATTCTGGTTTTTGATTTCTATACCCTATGGGAAAAATATATGAGAATAAATGTATATCTGGTATTTTCAATTCATCTATTTCTCCCACAGGAAGAAAGTTGATCAACCATGACTCTGAGCGCAAATATTTAAGAGATTTTGGTGATATTTGTACCTGATTATTAGCATAATTAATGACTTCTTTATGTGTTTGAAAATAACAATCATAATAAACAATCCGAGCTAACAAAATTGGATATTGATTGGTTAATTGTTCACACTGTAATTGACAAAATTTTTGGATATGTGATCCGGTCATTGTCTGACAGCTAATTTCTTCTTTTGGGAGAATAATTTCCTTGAGCATAACTAAACTCGACCTTGATAACTAAAAAATTACACTATGACAGCACAACGTAAACCAACCTTTCTAAATCATCAAAAAGCCTATACTGTCTTCGTTTTGACCCCCCATTCCCCATTCTCACGAGGACGAAAGCAAGCTTTTGACTTCAAAGAAAGCGGTGCTAGTCCAACATTAGAATCTTTGGTTTAACTTAAATATGCTTAATTTTATACATATAAATGCAATTTTGTCTATATTTAGTGTATTGGTATAATAAAAAGAAATATAATGTAATGTATAGATAAATATTTTGAATTTAAAAATATTATTAAATCATATAAAATGAATCTAAAAACAACTTAAATTCTATGAAATATCTGCCTATTGGAATGCTGGGAAAGGTTAAGAAAGTATTAAAACAGCCAGTGATTATTTCTAGTGCGATCGCCACAATTTTAACCCTGGGAATTCAGAAACTGCAAGTGTTAGAAACCCTCGAACTGAGAATCTATGACCAGATGATACAGAGGCGTGCCGATCCTGGTCCAGATAAGCGTCTATTAATTGTTACTATCACTGAACAGGATCTGCAAAAATGGAATTGGCCTTTACCAGGGGAAGTTCTCGACCGACTTTTAGGCAAACTGGAAGAATATCAACCCCGCGCCATTGGGTTAGATATTTTTCGTGACTTACCTGTACAACCAGGGCATGAAAAACTAATACAACGCTTACAAGAAAGTGATATCATCTTTCCTGTCTGTAAACACGCTAATGGCAAAAATCCTGGCATCGCACCCCCAAAAGGAACAAAACCAGAACAAGTAGGATTTTCTGATGTCGTTGAAGATACCGACAGTTCGATTCGGCGTAATCTTATATCATTGAAGGTAGATCAGTCTGATAGTTGTCAAAGCCCCGATTCCTTGAGTTTGCAGTTAGCCCTCAAATATTTGGAAAAAGGAGAGATTTATCCACAATTCCCCAACAAAGAACTGCAACTGCGTAATGTGGTCTTCAAACCACTGCAACCTGACTCTGGCGGTTATGAAAATGCAGATACTCAAGGCTACCAAATTCTCCTAAATTACCGTTCTCACCGTCAAATTGCCCAGCAAGTTACTGTCACAGACGTACTTTTAGGTCAAGTGAAACCAGATGTAGTTAAAGACCGTATTGTCTTAATTGGTTCTACCGCATCGAGCTTAAAAGATGTTTTTAATACACCATTTACTACAGGAAAAGCTGATGATGCGGGCAAGATGACAGGTGTGGAAGTTCATGGTCAGATCATTAGTCAAATTCTCAGTGCGGTTTTGAACAACGAACGCCTATTTTGGTTTTTACCAGGGTGGGCGGAAGTGATATGGATAGGAGGATGGTCTGTAGTTGGCGGATTTATAGCCTGGCGCATTCGACATCCATTAGGCTTAGGACTGGCAGAAGTTACATCAATGGCCGTCTTATTTGGGACTAATTTTGTCATTTTTACCCAAGCTGGATGGTTTCCAATAATTTCTCCGGCACTGGGTTTAGTCCTTACATCCGTTGGTGTCCTTGCTCTTAGTGCCTATAACAGCGAGGAAGAAATTAAAGAAATCCAGAAACTGGCGGAAGAGCGAGAAAAGTTAATTGCTGAGGCGCAACGTATAAATCAGACACAAGTGATTAATCCTCCTAATGCTATCGGGCAAGAACTGGGGGTAAACTCTGTCATCAAGAACCGTTACAAAATTATTAGCAGTTTAGGTGGGGGAGGATGTAGCAATACTTACTTGGCGCAAGACATTCAACGCCCCGGAAATCCTCAGTGTGTAGTGAAACAGATGCGTCCCGTTAGTCAAGATACAGAATATCTAGATGTTCTCAGGCGGTTATTTAATAATGAAGCAGATATTCTTGGAACTTTGGGTAAAAACCCACAAATACCATACCTACTTGCCTTTTTTGAAGAAAACCAGCAGTTTTATTTAGTGCAAGAATTTATTGACGGGGATTCTTTAGCACAAGAGTTAGTACATTCTGTGCCTCACTCGCGTTCTGAAGTTATCAATATACTCCAGGAAGTTTTGCAGGTCATGGTTTTTGTTCATAGCTATGGTGTGATTCATCGAGATATCAAACCTAGTAACTTGATGAGGCGATCTACGGATGCACACATTGTTTTAATTGATTTCGGTGCTGTCAAACAGGTTCAACCTCAAGACCAAGAAAATCAAACCATTGTCATTGGTACTGTTATTTATGCTCCCCCTGAACAAATGAACGGTATGCCTAGATTCAATAGTGATATTTTTGCGTTGGGGATTATTAGCATACAAGCTTTTACTGGAGTAAATCCCAGAATTTTTAAAAGAGATGCTACTACTGGCGTAGTCATTATTCCTATCACCTCGGAAACTGGCGAACAGATATGGCAATATTGGTGGGAACTAGGAGCGACTACCCAAGAATTGGTCACAGTTATCAATAAAATGGTACATCTAGACTTTACCCAAAGATACCAGTCCGCTATGGAAGTGCTGAAGATTATGCATGACTTACGCAAAATATGACGAAACTAACGGTCATACTCTACCAGAAGCCTGTGGCTATATGAATTACCGCTACGTAGGGCTTGCTGAAAGAATGTAAAAGCGTTGCCAGGTAAAGGGTTACAGTTTTTTCTGACCAAACAAGTGCAAGATTATTGAGCAAAGATATTTAAAACCCTTGCATTTTCACCAAAAATAACCGCGTACATTTGAGAACTAATTCCCCAACTCTTAATTTTTCAATCCCTGTGACACCTAGATTCAATTTCTAGACTTATTCAGCAAGCCCTACGTAATCATCGAGTTTTCGGTAACAGCTTGCGTAAGTCTTATTCGGAAAGTTCTAGCGACGGACAGATTGTAAAGTTGCCATTACTGTGGCAGAAGCAACCGCAGCTTAGATTGATTTTCTGTGAAAAGGTAGTAATTTTTACAGTTTCTGAAATCAAATCGCGGCTAGGATTTGGTACCTTGATTAAGAAAAATGATGCATCGTACCATCAGGAGCTAAATTCATAGCTGTGTTGTAATCTTCAATAGCTTTTTGCTGATTACCGAGTTTCTGATACGTTTGACTGCGCCAAAAATAAAAGAAAGCATTCTGAGGATTTATACAAATGGCTTGTGTGTAATCTTCTAAAGCTCCTGGTAAATCGCCTAATTTATGTTGGCGAAATTTGGCTCTTTCCGTATAAAGTTTAACACAGTCAGGATAAAGGGAGATAGCATCCTGGAAATTTACCGTGGCTCCCTCGATATCTCCCTGAGCAAAACAAGTATTAGCTTGTTGAATATATCGGTTGATATCTAGTATTTGTACAGGGTTGAGGTCTTGATAATTGCTATTCACTTGTTGAGAGGTTCTGTCTTGATAGTTCGGCTAAAGAGGTATTTCTTTTTTAGTTTAACCACATTTACTGTAATCGTCGTCAGTTTTAGTTTTGGGAAGTACAACAAGTTGACGCTCCCTGGTCTCAAACACCTAAAAGTTTTTGAGATTTTTAGGTGTCACTTTCGAATTTTTCAGCAAATTTTCTTATAATAGTGGTTCGTTTGCTATTGCTTCTAGATTAACTGATTTCAATAATTCCGTCCAAGATTGCTGCACGTCAGGATCATTGGGATTTTGGCGGCGTAAATTAGCCAAAATACTGAGAGAATTTTCCCAAAATCCACTTATTGTATAAAGTCTTACCTGATCCAATGGTTTGGTTGTTTGCTGTATCTGGTCAGCAATGAATTCGTCCTGAACTCGTTCAATTTTACCGTTTATGCTTTTGGGGAAAACATCAGGCTCAAGAGGGTAACTCATGGAAAAAGTCCAAGTATATTCTTTGCCTGTTTTTAATGGTGCTTTATCTCGAGGTATACTTATGCTCAAAATACCTTTTTTTCCCACAGGTGTAGGTGTAAAAGTTGTTTCATATATGGGTTTAGTCGTTTGAGCATCCGCTTGCTGCAAAATAAATTTAAATTCTCGAATTGTTTCTTTACCAGATTCGGGAATGGAGAAAAAGAATGTGGGATGTTCGGCTGTTGTGAATTGTACATCTTTATCTGAAGGTGTCAGAGCAACCAAACTAGAACCTCTTGATGCAGCAGAGCTTGTTCTACGTGGGTTGCCCGAAGCAAAGATGATTCCGCTGCTACGACGGGCAATGTAATTACTTACATTCCTAATTGCTGTTGTAGCATACTGATCATTAGGACGTATTTCCAGTGCTTTCTGGAAATATCCTAAAGCTTTCTTATAGTTTCTCTGTCTAGTAAATTGATAACCACGCAGCATATTTTCATTATAAACAGAGCTTTTTTGTGCCATTTGCACAACCGGCTCTACTGCCAAAACCTCCGTCTGGTTAACAAAATCTGAAGGCAAAAATACTAGACTAGTCAGCAAGCAACCTGTCCAAAATCGAATTTTTATAGGATACATATCTACTTTTATTAAGAAATGGTTATGGAGATAACAAATATTGCTGCTTATCGTGTTCTCGCTTTGTCATCTCCATACTAAATATAATACATAATTATTGTGTTGATGTTCCCACTTTTTTAGTGGCGATCGCTTTTTCTCCTACTCCCTGTCCCCATAGCTTACGCCACGCTATGCTATCAGCAAACCCTAATTAAACGACATACACCGTGAAACGGACTAAATTATCTTGACCAAACTGTAATAAATCACCATTCATTAGACGATATTGCACACCAGCACTCAAAGGAGTTCCGTTCAAAGATGTACCATTGGTACTCATTTCCAGAATCATGTAGCTATTTTGCGCCCAATCCCAAGTCACTCGTCCATGACGACGAGAAATTATGCCTTCATCGGGGATGCCAGTTAGGTCAATTTCTGGGGGGATATTGGTGTTTTGACTGCGGCGACCAATAAAACCTGCTTCCCCAGACCATTGAAATTCCCTACCTGAAGAATGAATGAGTTTGAGCAATGGTAATCTGGGAGCCGATGGGGGAGTATACGCTGGCAGTATTGGTTCTACAGGTCGGCGTGGCTGATAGTTTGTTGAATCATCAATGGGAGGTTGGTAGGTTGGTTGGGGAGTGGGTCGTGCGGGAATCTGTTGTTGTGGTGTGGGTTGTGGGGGAATCTGTTGTTGTGGTGTGGGTTGTGGTTTAATTACATTACCCGAAGAATTACCCAAAGGAGTGGAACACCAAGGGCAGACCTTAGCATTACTAGGTAGCGATTTGTTAAAATATTCGCAGATAGGATTAGGGCAACGATTTACACTCATAGTTATCTATATTATCAGGTGTGGGTTGTAAAGGGACAAGACTTACTTTACTAAGTAAACATTGACCCTCACGAGTAGTTAGTATATCAGCAAAGCTAGAACCAGCAGATGAGCGAGTAGTGTCTTTAGGGTAGACTACAAATATAGGATATCCCAAAGGGTAACTTTTGAAAGTGTTTACATCAAGAAAATAGCGGTCATGCTTGCATGGATCGGAGGTTTGGTTATCTGAGGGTTTAATAGGAAGATGATTACGCTTTTGAAATAGAGGTTGAATAGCTGGTTTGTTACCATCTACTATCGCTAATGGATAAATTGCACATTGTCCTTTGATTTGACTAATAATGCCGAAACTAATCATACCATTAGTTTCCTGTCGAAATTTCCTTTGGTTCTCGGCTGTATCTAATCGAGTGACTTGGTTTTCAAATAATTCTTGATCTTCAGGGTTATTTTTTAAGACTATTTCTTTAAATTTACTGATAGCTTCCGATTCAGACGGCGCATAAGGTATAATCTTCGAGTTTGGAAGATTCCTATTGATTTGCTGCCAATTTGTAATTCTTCCTGTATAAATATTACGTATTTGCTCCAGGCTTATTTGTCCGTCAAGCACATCCGCAAATTTGTTATTTTGATCGTCAAATTTAACATAAACGATTAAACCATCATAAGCAATAAATTTTTTCTCTAGTTTATCCGATATATTATTAGTTAAACTTGTGATGGCAAAGTATTTTTTTTCTTGCTCCAGATTTTCTAAATTTAATGAAGGTACAGAAACATATTTAAAAATCGTTCCAGATCCTGGTTTGGGATTAGTCAATAACTTTTCTAAGGTGATACCTTCTTTAAATTGATATTTCAGAATGAACGTCCATGTACCCGGATTTAAGCCTGTATAATCAAATTCCCCTGTAGGCACGCTATCGACATCTGAGAAATTTCGCCGCAGTTTAGACCATTGTAAATATTTAGTAGGATCATCAACTGGATTAGATGGAGGAATACGAAAATAATAAAAAATACCTCCTGCTAGTAATATAAAAGCTAAGATTAATAACCAAATTGACCTTTTTTTAAACCCTGGCTTTGCTGGTTCGTCTTCTGACGATGGAGATAGATGATTTACCTGACCTTCTTTAGGCAATTGCGTGAGTGCTTGACGAGCAGTTTCCGCATTGCTAAAAGGAGTGCTTAAACCAATTAATTGTTCAATAAACTGCTTTAAATGAATATCTGTAGTAGACCATTGTTGATTATCTTTAGGGTCTAGAGGTTGATTAGAAGCATAATCTGATGTCCGTCCTGCTAATAAATAAAATGCGACTAATCCTAATGATTCTAAATCTCTTTGCTGTTGAGCAGGCGCAGGTTGGGTAATAATTGGAGGAATAAACAAGTTCTCCCAGATAGCTAAATCACAAAGATATATATAAAATTGTTGATTACTAGTTGGTTTAATTAAAATACTATCTAAATTTAGATTGCCGTGAGCTATGCCTTGTTTGACTTGATGAGAGGGAAAACGTATTTTTTGGCTGTGGAGAAATTCAAGAGTTTGTAGTGTCTGATTCAATATTTCTCTGACTTGAGAGGCTGTCATTCTGCCATTTTCGTTGATATATTGGCTTAATGTCTGGGATGCTTCTATTTTTTGGCTGATTAAATAACATCGCTCTCCTTTTTCATCAGCAATAGCTTCACAAGTGTTAACTAACCGGAAATTTTGAATTCTGCTATCCGCTAATTGTATTCCTCCTACACGTTGGAAGATTTGTTTACGTTCCAGAGTTTCCTGTTCATTAAAACAACGATTGGGGAGGATATATTCTTTAATTTCTATAGGCTGTTTATCCCTAATTTGAACACCTGAATATAAGCGTCCATAACCCCGGACTCCTAAATAACTAGTTACTTGATAAGTACCAGAATTACCTTTAATTTTCACTTGCTCAGATAAGGTAGCTGGAAAACCACATTCTAGACAGAATTTAGCGCCTTTAACTTCCTGGGCTGTTTGGAAAGGACGATCACAATTTAAAGGGTTATTGTATGAACAAGAGTATTCTGGATAAAAAGACACAAATGAGGGCATATACAAAAATTTTTCACAGGGAATAGGGAACAGGGAATAGGGAACAGGGAATAGGGAACAGGGAATAGGGAACAGGAAGAGAGTTTTGGGCGATTTTACTTTTCTTCACATACCTTTAAATTTTTATGTTCACCTACTTACGCAAACTGCTGTATATTAATTTGGGAGAAATCAACTAAATCATAGCTTATATCCTACATTAAAGTAAAAGCCTTCATCCTGGGCATTTATACCCCGATCATCTAAGTTAATTAAAGGGACTCCGTAATCTAACCGGATATTCAGATTAGGTATGAGTTGCCATAAAACTCCCACTCCTGTACCGGCTAAAAAGGTTTGTCTTTGTAAAGGGTTGGGGTTATCATTTGTATTCCAGACATATCCTAAATCAAGAAATGGCGCAATTTTGATTAATGGATTGCCACTTTCATCTTTGTGTATTGTCAATTGGTTTTCTAGTACAAATCTCACTCCGTTGTCACCTGCACGAGCATTTTGCCGATAACCACGCACTGACTGACCTCCACCAATTACAAATTGTTGTGAGGGTAATAAACCATTAGGAGTAATTTGTATGTCCGTTTGGGCAATTAACATAGCGTCATTGCCAATACGCTGTACTCGTTGTATCTGTCCTAACCAACTGAAAAATTGACCATCAGGAATAGGATCAGCGTTTTTAGTGGCATCGAATACGTCAATACCAAGACTGAATAAAGAACGTATTGACCATGCACCTTGTGTATCCCGTGCTAAATAGTCTTGTCCAAATTTAAGCACACGGGTGCGGCTGTTACCTTTGTCATCTGGTCCAAAACCAAAAGATGTAGGACCGGCAAAGGTAAAGGTTTGACCATCTTGGACAGTAAATCCTAATGATAAAGCCAATTCTTGTCTGAGCGATCGCACCACAGGCTGACGAAAATTAATTTCATATAGTTGGGACTCACCCCGAATATTAAAACTTTTAAAAGGATCTTGGATGACTTGGTTATTATTAATTGATGTTCGCAATTGCAGAGTTCCATTCATGGCATTGACTGGGAGGCGATAACTCAAATCATAGATATTTGATCCCCCTCTGGCTGTAAAGTAATATGATGCTGCCAGTTCATCACCCAATCCTGTCAGATTACTATAAACAGCGTTCATCCCAAATCTTTCTGAACCAATACTAGGTGGAGAATAACTATCAACACTTAATGTTGCTTTCAAAGGTTTAGCTTCGGTAACTGTGACAAGCAAAGTATTTTGACCATTCTTACCAGAACTGAGGGTGCCTTCTACTTTGGAAAATAAGGGATCTGTCTGTAATAATCTTAACTGTTCTTCTACATCACCTGTATTCACAGGTTTTTTTATTCCTAAAGCTATACGCGATCGCACATAATTAGGATTGATACGTTTTGTGCCTTCTACTTTAATGTTTTCTTTCTCTACTGTACTTTCAACTACCTGTATTTGTACCACACCCTCACTAATTGCTTGGTCGGCTAAAAAAATTGCTCTTGAGGTCACATATCCCCGATCCCAATAGAGTAGAGTGATAGCATCAGCTACTTGTTTAAGTTCTTCTGAACTCGCAATTCTTCCTTCTATTGGACGAGTTAACTTACTTAGCTGCTCTGAATTGAAGATTGTACTGCCTTTGACCTCTATTTTCTTAACTTCAAAACTTGCAGATGTAGGGGTCGGTGTAGAGGGAGGAGAATTTCCTGGAGTCTTAACCTGTAGAGGTTCTTCAGGCTTTGGGGTTAGCTGTTCTGGGATGGATGTTGGTTGTACAAATCTTTCCAGATAGCGATCGCCATCTGGATTTGGAGCTTGCGCTAGTATCTGATCAGGTAATTCTATAGGGAGCAACGAAGAATTAGATACTTCTGCATAACTTTGAGATATAGATGCAGTTAAAACCGCACTCGGAACTAAAAATAGACACCATACTCCTGATTTTAAACACCAATTCATAAAATTATTACCCCTGTATTCAGATCCTTATACTGAAAAAAGATGTATTTACTTATTGTTACACATTTTTGTTATCTCCCGCCCACTTACTTCTTGTTTTGAATAGTATCAAAGTAAGCAACTAATGATTGTTGACGAGGACACAAAATGTAGTATTGTATCAATGGACATCCCTAGAGGATTATTAATTCATTGTTAATGATATTCTAGTATGTATCCTTTCAGGGATAATCATCTAATACCAGGTAATACTCGAGAAAAACCAAAATAAAATTTTATTTATACAAGGAATTACATGAGTTCTTTAAGTGGAAAAACTGCTTTATTGCTCCTGACCAATGCGATCGCTCTTGTAACTCTACCCCAGAGCATAGCCCCAGTCAATGGACAATCTATCACCCCTGCTAACGATGGCACTGGTACAGTAGTTACCTCTAACGGCAATCAGATCAATATCAGTGGTGGTACTCTTTCTAGCGATGGTGCGAATCTCTATCAAAGCTTTCAAAGATTGGGACTTGACTCCAATCAGATAGCAAACTTTCTTTCCAACCCTAGTATTCAGAACATTTTAGGTCGTGTCGTTGGTGGATCTCCTTCATACATTAATGGATTACTTCAAGTCATTGGCGGAAATTCTAACTTATTCCTAATGAACCCGGCTGGTATCGTCTTTGGTGCTAACGCCAGCTTAAATGTACCTGCTGACTTTACCGCCACCACATCTGATAGCATCTGGCTAGGTGCTAATAAGTTTAATGCGGTTGGCAGTAACGACTATGCCAATTTAGTAGGAACGCCTAACGGGTTTGGTTTTTCCACTTTCCAAACAGGGACTATTGTTAATTTTGGTAATTTAGCAGTTAATCCTGGCAACAACTTAAACTTAATAGGTGGTACTGTTGTCAGCACGGGCAATTTATCAGCACCAGGTGGTAATATCAGTGTTGCATCTGTTCCTGGTCAAAACCTCCTCCGCATCAGTCAACCTGGACACATACTCAGTTTAGAAGTTCAATCCCCATCAGCTACATCAGCAACTCCTGTAACTCTAGTGGATTTGTTAACGGGAACTAATGGGGGCAATGCCAACAGTGTAACTGTTAATAGCAACGGACAAGTAGCACTCACAGGTTCTGGACTGACTGTAAACACTGGGGATGTAGTGGCGAAAAACGTTACAGCCCAATCTGCCACTTTATCAGCAGATAAGAATTTAACTTTAGTTGCAAGTCAACTCCAAACTACTGGAAATTTAAACCTGTTAGCGAAAGACACTGTACGGGTGCGAGATAGTATCGCTAATCCGTTTTTAGCTCAAACAGGGGGAAATCTCTATATTCAGGGCAATCAAAGTATTGATATTTTAGCACTGAATCATCCCCAAACACCCTTTGTCAGTGGTGGGAATTTGAGTTTAGTCAGTAATGGTAATATTTCTGGTGATGCACACTTTTACAGTGGTGGACAATTTTTAATCCGCAATTTGTCAGGTGGACCAGGTAATTTTCTCAGTTATTACGATCCGATTATCGAGGCTGCTGGGGATGTTGACTTGGGCGATTACACGGGGGTAGCACTCAAGGTAGAAGCAACAGGAAATATTCAGGGTGGAAATATTAGGATTACAGGAAAAGATACTAGTGGTACTATTGCTGTTTCTGACCCAGATCACGATGCACTAACTACAAGTTCCGCCTTGATTTTAAGGGCTGGTTCTATACCAGCGTCACTAACTGGCAGTATTCTAGTAGGGAATATAGACACCTCATCAACAACAGCCGGTGAAACAGTAGGTCCGATAACTTTATTTGCTAAAGGTGACATCACTACAGGTACATTAAATGCTTCTGCAAGTGGAGGTAATACTAGTAACGGTGGTGCGATATCCTTAACAAGCACAAGCGGCAGTATTAACATTGGTAACAGCATCAACTCATCTGGGACAGCAGGTGGTGGTAATATTAGTTTCACTGGACCCGTAAATCTTGCTGCTGCAACAACTAACATTACCACTAACAATGCACTAGTAAGCTTCAATGGGAAAGTAGATAGCAAGATAGGTACAAATAACAATCTCACAGTTGATTCTGGTACCGGTAACGTCAGTTTTGAGGGAATAGTCGGGGGAACTACAGCATTAGGAGATTTGGCAGTCAACAGCACAGGAATCACCAAGTTTGGTAGCACTGTTACAGCCAACAGTCTCACAACAAATACAGGTGGAACAACAGAAATTGGCGGTGATATTACCACTACAGGCAAGCAAAATTATGGCGATGGTGTAAATGTTAAAAATCCAGCCAAGTTGACCACAACAAATAGT
>JBAXRM010000064.1:0-22244 GCA_037131225.1 Nostocales cyanobacterium ELA583
TTTAAAATCCCCATTTCCTTGTAGGGAAGGGGGGTAGGGGGGTTAGGTTTTTGGAGATTATTGGTTTTATTTAATACTTTATGGCTAACGCCACGCTTCGCTATCAAACACTCTCTAAGGGGTGAAATTGAATTTTCCCAAACTGACTTTTGCATGGAAACAGGTGTCTGATTTATTTAGTTAGCAAAACTTCCTTGACAGTTAATTGTAATTCTGGGAATGTTGGAGAAATTATCAAATCGTCACCACGAAACTGGGTAACTTGATACTCTCCATCAATTAAAGAATAAATTGATAAGGTTGGTAATTTTGGATTTCCTATAAATCTCCTACCACCAACTCCTAAATAATCTATAATCCAATATTCAGGAATGCCAATCAGTTCATAATCGGTGGATTTGTTAGAGTAATCAATTTGCCAATTACTGCTAACAACTTCGGCTACAAATGGAACTGATGCTGCTTGGGTGACAGTGGATTCTTTTTGCCATAACGGTTCGTTAGCTAAGTTATCAGGATTTAATAGCAAGATATCTGGACAATAAGCTGATTCTGCTGTTTGTGGTTTAACGAAGGCATTTTTAGCAATCCTGTAGGGTTGGTTGTGGCGAATTATCTCTTTCATTAGGCTATGGCACAGCGTCAAGATAATAAATTCGTGTTCCCCTAATGGCTGATTCATTTCTACTATGACTCCGTTGTGCAGTTCGTAGCGGACTCCTGTTTCTGGATACCACTGGGCAAATTGTTCAAAGGTTACTGGCTTGGGTAAGGTTTGAACCATGACTATCCTTTGTTTGGGCGATTGATCTTATTTTACCAGTTCTTCAAAAATCAGAGGTGTTTCCATTCAATTAATATCCCCAGATATCCCCAGCGAGTGGGAATTACATACCCCCCAACAATACCGCGAAGTTATTAAGGTTTCCATTCAATTAATATCCCCAGCGAGTGGGAATTCAGGAGTATTATATCATGGCTAATTCTAAAAGTTTCCATTCAATTAATATCCCCAGCGAGTGGGAATGTTAACCCTATTGCTTATGAATTGGATTTGTTGGCGGTGTTTCCATTCAATTAATATCCCCAGCGAGTGGGAATGTGAAAGATAACAACAAGGTATTACAGTCATGTTAAGTTTCCATTCAATTAATATCCCCAGCGAGTGGGAATCTTAGTGCGTGACCATGATACTGTTTACAGGCATCCAAAGTTTCCATTCAATTAATATCCCCAGCGAGTGGGAATCGGACAAAAATAATAACTCCTGAAGAACGTGCGACACTGATAGCGCGTTTCCATTCAATTAATATCCCCAGCGAGTGGGAATTTAATACTTGCAAGGCGACTAATCCTTTTTAAGGGACTGAAGTTTCCATTCAATTAATATCCCCAGCGAGTGGGAATAACAATTAAATCGCTCTTATGAGCAAGTTCGCTACAGAATGTTTCCATTCAATTAATATCCCCAGCGAGTGGGAATATAATACTATCGCCGGGTTTTGTGCTGTAAAGTTTTGTAGTTAGTTTCCTAGTAGTTGCCTGCGATCGCATACCTCTTTGGCTTGGTAGAAAGGCGTGAATACTTGTTGAATGATACATTCTTTGTACTGCTCGTGTTGATGCCAGAAGTATGCCCCACCAATTAAAGCAGTCAGGATTATCCATCTCGTTTTCGCTGACATATTCATTCAAATAATCACAATCTTAACTAATAGCACAAAACCCGATGAGAGTATTACCACCGGGTTTTGTGCTGTAAAGTTTTGTAGGTTAGTCTCCTAGTAGTTGCTTGCGATCGCATACCTCTTTAGATTTGCTAAAGGCAAAGGGTTCTAGCAGGTGTAGTGCCATCTGCCTATTTATGCAGTTTTTGTACTGCTCGTGTTGATACCAGAAGTATGTCCCACCAATTAAAGCAATCAGGATTATCCATCTCGTTTTCGCTGACATATTTATAACTCAAGCCAGATGTTTGCTACTTATTCTCTAGCAATTCTGCCAAAGTTTCCATTCAATTAATATCCCCAGCGAGTGGGAATGTTGAAAGTGGTAAGGTAAATTTCTCAAATCTTGAGTTTCCATTCAATTAATATCCCCAGCGAGTGGGAATTTTAGATTATTGTGTCCTGCGTCCAGCCCTACAAAGTTTCCATTCAATTAATATCCCCAGCGAGTGGGAATTTTAAAATACTTATTGCACCTGCTTGTCCGGGGTCAATTGTTTCCATTCAATTAATATCCCCAGCGAGTGGGAATTTCCTTGCGGCGTAAGTTACCGCACATTCGTCACCCGTTTCCATTCAATTAATATCCCCAGCGAGTGGGAATTGCTTTGTCCTCTTCTGTTAAAAACTCTTTAGCTTTAGTGTTTCCATTCAATTAATATCCCCAGCGAGTGGGAATTGTCAGGAGCATAGATATCAGACTCCCAGAAACACGCCGTTTCCATTCAATTAATATCCCCAGCGAGTGGGAATTTCTTGCACAACAGGCTCAACTACAGCAGGTTCTACCACAACTGTTTCCATTCAATTAATATCCCCAGCGAGTGGGAATTATAAAGTCGGGGATCAATAATAAAATCTTATATAGTTTCCATTCAATTAATATCCCCAGCGAGTGGGAATTATCAAATGAAATAAGAAAGGAATCAAATCTCATGAGTTTCCATTCAATTAATATCCCCAGCGAGTGGGAATTCTACGTACAGTATGCTGTGCAAGTCACTGTAATGTTTCCATTCAATTAATATCCCCAGCGAGTGGGAATGGTATGAATAACATTCCGCGTTACCCCATAACGTAGAGTTTCCATTCAATTAATATCCCCAGCGAGTGGGAATGCAAGGCTCAACACCGTTTAGCTGCTTTAGTACGTCGTGCCGTTTCCATTCAATTAATATCCCCAGCGAGTGGGAATGCTAAACACGGAACACTTGAATACTTCCAAGAGAAGTAGTTTCCATTCAATTAATATCCCCAGCGAGTGGGAATCTTAAAGACATTAAAGGTGAAGTCGTCATAAACCCAAGTTGTATTTTCCATTTTTCTTTTCTCTTTTCTTTTCTCTTTTCTTTTTTACTTTTTATTAAGGTTTAATTGCCACACTCATACAACCTACGCCACAAGCACAAACCATTGTACTTAGAAAAGCACTCTGATTAGTTTGTTTCATATCAACGCCTACTAAGAAGACATATATACCTAGACCAAAACAGCAAGCTCTTCCAATTATTTCTATCATAGGACTACAAAAGTAGAGTTTAAAATACTATACCAAAGTTTGGAATCTACCAAAAGATAGTAACTTTGTTCTACTTGATGGTGTGAACTTACGCTCACCAATGTGTATACTATCAAGTATGATTTCAAGGTTCTACAATGTCCCAATCTCAAGTATTTGCCTACTGCCGCGTCTCTACCTCTGAGCAGGCTGAGGATAAAGATTCTCTAGTTAAACAGATGCGCCGCTTGCGGGCTGCTGGGGCTACTAAGTTTCCATTCAATTAATATCCCCAGCGAGTGGGAATGTTTATATGGCGGTACAGCGTTTGCTTTCTCTTTCTGTTTCCATTCAATTAATATCCCCAGCGAGTGGGAATGAGTCGGGGGCTTATACTTCTGTAACGAACTCAGCTACAAGTTTCCATTCAATTAATATCCCCAGCGAGTGGGAATTTTCTTAGAGATAACATTTATGAAAACCCTAAAGTAAGTAGTTTCCATTCAATTAATATCCCCAGCGAGTGGGAATTTTAGACTTCATGCTGGACTAGAACTACAATGTGAGTTTCCATTCAATTAATATCCCCAGCGAGTGGGAATGTCTTCTCCTACAGCAGTACCTAAACTTTTATTAAACTTAGTTTCCATTCAATTAATATCCCCAGCGAGTGGGAATCTTGGAGCTAAACATGACTGACTTAGAAATACTACAAGTTTCCATTCAATTAATATCCCCAGCGAGTGGGAATAAGGTAGCTAATGAGTTAGCTGCTACTACTATTGAGTTTCCATTCAATTAATATCCCCAGCGAGTGGGAATGGTTCTTGATCTTCTATCTGAGCAATACCATTGCTGTTTCCATTCAATTAATATCCCCAGCGAGTGGGAATCTTTTTTGATGAATCTCATTTGTCATATTTCAGACGGGAAGTTTCCATTCAATTAATATCCCCAGCGAGTGGGAATTATAAAAACAGAAAAATCCCCTCTTAAAGAGGGGATTTAAGTTTCCATTCAATTAATATCCCCAGCGAGTGGGAATATGGGGTTTGCTTTATCGCTGTCTAAGTTATACACAAAAGACTTCATGTTTCCATTCAATTAATATCCCCAGCGAGTGGGAATGGAGATAGTTATCTTTAAAGGAGCCGCCTGTCTATGGTTTCCATTCAATTAATATCCCCAGCGAGTGGGAATTTTAGTAGTCAAGGTTTATATGTTTAGAAGGTTCTAGTTTCCATTCAATTAATATCCCCAGCGAGTGGGAATTTATTTGTAGTAAACTGCTCTCTAGCCCTCTAAAAAGTTTCCATTCAATTAATATCCCCAGCGAGTGGGAATTTCATAACCCATACCAGCGAAGGCAACGGCGGCGAGGTTTCCATTCAATTAATATCCCCAGCGAGTGGGAATTTCTCTTTCTTTATGATGGAACTAGAAGTTAACCAATGTTTCCATTCAATTAATATCCCCAGCGAGTGGGAATGTTCTAGCAAATTTACTTGCGTTAGGAATGACATGAAGTTTCCATTCAATTAATATCCCCAGCGAGTGGGAATAAGGTAATCCAGAAGGTTCTGCTTTCACTGTAGAAGAGTTTCCATTCAATTAATATCCCCAGCGAGTGGGAATTGAATTTAAAAGCCCTAGTTCAGTTAGCGGCTATCAAGTTTCCATTCAATTAATATCCCCAGCGAGTGGGAATGATGACCTTGACCAGGCTGCAAAGTCTGATATCGCCGTTTCCATTCAATTAATATCCCCAGCGAGTGGGAATTCCTGAAGAATTTTCTCCTATTGCAGTAGAAGAGGAGGAGGAAGTTTCCATTCAATTAATATCCCCAGCGAGTGGGAATTGTTCTTTGCAGCATAAGCAGCTGAACCAAGAAACCATGTTTCCATTCAATTAATATCCCCAGCGAGTGGGAATTGCTGAGAATAGTTTCAAACAGCTATCTAGATGGTAGAGTTTCCATTCAATTAATATCCCCAGCGAGTGGGAATGCAATACCTCTCACTGTTTTAAAGCGTAGGAGAGATGTTTCCATTCAATTAATATCCCCAGCGAGTGGGAATCCAAAAGGCAAAGAAGTATCCTATGAAGGTACTTAGTTTCCATTCAATTAATATCCCCAGCGAGTGGGAATTTTTTTTCTAAGAAAAGAGTGGAAGCTGTCACGCTTCCTTGTTTCCATTCAATTAATATCCCCAGCGAGTGGGAATCTAAAAAAATAATAGACTAAGAAGAAACTTTTCTTTTTAGGTTTCCATTCAATTAATATCCCCAGCGAGTGGGAATTCCTTCGATTATCAAAGTATGGGCTTTCTTCAAATGTTTCCATTCAATTAATATCCCCAGCGAGTGGGAATTTTGTCTTTAAGGTTATATCTATAAACCTTGAAGATGTTTCCATTCAATTAATATCCCCAGCGAGTGGGAATAGCCCTCATTTTAAACCCTGACAGTGCAACAAGTCTAGAGGCAGTTTCCGAAGGTCAGAAAAAAAGACAGGAAAAAAGCAAAAAAGGCTGCTACAAAACAGCGTCAAACCCTTACCCAACAAATAACCGAAGTTCACAACCATAAAATTAACACTCCAGCCATTTTACCCAACCTTCGGCATAACTAAACAATAATCGAACCAGGGGGTTCAGTCACAGATATACCCACACCCCAAGTTTCCACCTGAGAAAGAGTGTGTCGAGACAAAGGATAAAACCTAATATTATCCTCCTCCAACTTCAAAACCTTCCTCAACCGCCGCCGTAAATCATCATATTTTTCCGTATTTAACTGACATTCAAACACAGAATATTGGACACGCTGACCATAACCTTCCAACAAATCAGCAACTTTTTTTCGTCGTTTATCAGAAGGAATATCATAAGCAATTATATACAAAAACATAACACAAAAATCAGAAAAAATCAATCAATTCGATAAGGCTGATATTGATGACTAGGATTATAAACAAACTGTTTAAAAGCCCTCACTTGTTGAGTTAATAAATCCCATTTTGGTTGTTTTCCATCATTAGTTTGAATTTCCTCCGTCATGCGTTGTAAAAACGCCCTTAAAAACTTTTTCCTCCCCGAATCATTCAAAAAACACCCACCATTTTTAAACTCAAAATCACATTCAGCACTGACAATTTTGCGATTAATTAACCACATCACCAAAGAATCTATTAACGGGGCGCGAAACTCCTCAATTAAATCAGAAGCCAAAGCCGCATGACCATCATTAGTTTGATGTAAGTAGATGAACACAATAAAACCAATCTGTGTAAAGAAAAGTAAAATTACCTAAAACCTCTTCCCTATTGCCTTTTGCCTCTTGCCTTTTGCCTTTTCATAACGACAGTTTTTAATGCTCACCTACTTAAACAAGCATAATAGGGATCTAATCCCTGAATTTCAATCAATGATAATAAATGATTCCAAAGAACTTGATAACCAAAACTCAACATTGCATTAACAGGATTTCCTGGAGGACGACGACTACGACCAGAAAACACAAAATCAGGATTAGTTAAACATTCACTAAAAGCCGAAAAATATTGAGTTGCACCAGCACCTTCAAACCCCATCAAACGTTCTATACTATCAGCTTTAACCGCTTGTTCAGCCAAATAATCTAAACTTTGTAAAACCTTTTCTAAAAGTTCTGACTCCCTTCTTTTCTTCTGTCTTCGTAACAACACCCGACTATTTTTTAACTTACCTTTAATAATAGCCCTAGCCGTAATTAACCTTTCCACAGGTGATAGTTGTTGTTGATAACGTGATAACTGTCTATATCCCCTAGAAATCGGTAAAATCCTGCCATAGCAATAACCCATGCGCGACAAATAAGCAATAGGAATATCACGCCATAAACAAGCCCGAATCACTTGAGTAGTTACTTGTGATTGCCCAAAAATGAGAATTTGTTCCAACAAAGGTAACTGCACCTCAGCATAAACAGTTTCCCCTTGCTTAATAATTAAAGTCTCTTTTTGCAAACAGACATAGTAATTTTGTTCAGAAATATAAAGAGTCTGCATTATTAACGCCACCAACGTTGTAACTTCGATTTCCTGGCATAATTTTGATTTTCAGAACCACTCAATTCTGCATTTTGTTCCGGTTCTAACCATAAAACCACCCTGTCCGCAGCACTACAAACTAGATAAGTAGCAAAAGTTATCAGCAGAGTATTAATAATTACTGCCGCTAAACCCAAAGGTGCAATTAACAAAATCACCAAAGTGATACCACCATTAACAGTAGACACAGAAACATTTCTGACAGCAGCAGAACGTCGGGAAATATACATATTGAGTAAGATAAATTAAATGATACTGATTACCATAGCCTCAGAATCAACTAAAAGCACGGAAAAGAATATAAACTGAAAATTGATAATTAGTCACACAAACATAATCCAGACAAGACTTATAGCCAATATCCACTAAAAACATGAATATTTTCTTTTATTATGCCTAAAAAACCGGCTCATGCCTATACAGAACGTTTAGCCCTTGAACGCTTACTATTATTAATTGCTACCTTATTAAAATATCCCGGTATAGGTAGTCCTGACTTCCTAGACTTGAATCATAGTGGAAATCACGATGCTATTAGTTCTGTAAAAATATATCTGCAAAAATTAGCTACCGAACTAAATATAGAACTACCCCCAGGATATCCAGCAGTTGCTACCCTGAAAAAAGACTTAGAAACCCTGAGAAATTACGGTATTCTTGAGCGTCGGATGTATCGTTGGGGATATTATTTAGGCACGGGTGCGCTTTCTCTCACAGAATTAAAAGTAGCATTTAACGCCTTAGTATCTCAGGCACAATACCAAGGTGATGCCCAAATCAGACGCATTTGTGAGACTCTCAGTAAAAGATTGCGTGGCTTAGATATGGAACTCAAAGGCGAATTTTTTTACCCAATTCGTCAACATCTTAACCGCGCTATTATTCATACTGACCCCGAAGAAATGGCAAACAAAGGCGAAAATCGAGATACATTATTTCATCAATTACCATCATTAGAAAAAGCCATTACCCAAGGACACGCCATTGAAATTTCTCGTTCTCAAGACTTATACGCTTCTAATCGAACTGGACGTTTTCAGGTATTTCCTTTACAATTAATTTATCATGATATTGCTTGGTATTTACTATATGAATATTGTGAAACCCAGCATTTAGCAATAGGGCGTTTAAATCGTTTTAATAATTATTGTGAGTTTATAAAAAAAACACCTCGTAAATTAGATAAACAAAAAAAAAGTCTTGATCAAGCCTATAAATTAATAGAAAATGGTTGGGGATTATATTTAGGTGAAATTGCCGAACAAGAACTAGAATTAAATGATAACCTAGACTTTATCCAAATTAAAGTCCGCTTTTTTCCTCCAGTGACAAAATTTATTTTAGAAGGAGAACTTCGTCATCTTCACCAAACAATCATTCCCGGACAAATAGATAAAACCACAGGAGAATACAAATTTATAGACTATACAATACAATTACCACCACGTTCCTTAAATGAATTTAGTTTATGGGTTTATCGTTACATGGACAAAGCAGTAATTTTATCTCCTCCTGAATTAGTAGAAAAACATCATCAAACTGCACAGGCTTTGTTATCTCGGTATCTTCATGCAGATAACTAAATCTTAATTCACGTCTTGCACCCTACGAATACTGTCATCTTCCATAAAATCTGCTGTCATTCTAAAGAAATCACAATTAAGAACGGATATTTGGTAGATTTTTGATTAGACTTAGACGCAGGAAAAGTTTATGAGTATTAATTTAGTTGCTGACGTTAACGACTTAAAAACAAGTCTCCAATGGGGTCAACCTGCTTTCACAGTTATTGATGTGCGCGATCGCTCAAAATACAATTATAGCCGCATCACAGGAGCAATTTCTATGCCCCTCAACGACTTAGAATCTCGCGCCCAAATATCCCTACATAGACAACGCCAAATCTACATCTATGGCGAAAATGACAGCCAATCAGCCCTAGCTGTAAGAACCCTACAATTCCTCGGTTTCACAACAGTAGCAGAACTCAGCGGTGGTTTACCAGCCTGGAAATCCATCGGTGGTGCTACAGAAGGCACAGAAGCTTAAATCTTGAGTAGGGGCAATCCCCCTGTGGTTGCCCCTCAATCCCCCTGTGGTTGCCCCTCTATCCCCCTGTGTTCCCTGTTCCCTACTTCAACAATCCAGTTAACAAAGATGCTGGACGTTGACTATGCGGCCATGCAAAAGCATGACGAAAAGCTGCATCTTGGCAAACTTGTAACTGTTGAAAATTGATAATGTCGTAAGTCAAAAGATTTTCATATTCAAACGGGAGACGCATATTATGTAATCCCGCATTATCTGTACAAATGGCAATATCAACTCCAGCTTCAAAACAGCGGTCAAAAACTAATTTTAGTTCACGAATATCCTGCAAAGTTCCTGTTTTTAAATAAGTTGTCGGACAAACTTCTAAACACTGTCCTCTCCTGGCAATTTCTGGCAGTAATTCAGGATATAAAAAAGGAATTTGGATACCATGACCAATTCTCATTAAATAGGGTAATAATTCTGGATAACAACCATCTTTCGTTTCATAAAGATGCCCAGTAGTATTAATACCCAACGAATGAGCATAATTATATAAACTTATCCATTCTGTCATGCGTTCGGCATAATAGCGATCGCCACCAGCCACATCCACCGCACAGACATATTCTCGATTTTGCGCCGCTAAATCAATAATTGCCTTATTTACCTCAAAAGGTAAACGAGAGTGCATACAGAGAATTTGAGTAGTAACAATGGGATATTCCGGTACATAACTAGATTTACCGACAATATCGACAATTTCTGCCATCTTCTCAATTCTTTCGTTTTGACTCAAATGTTCAGGAGTTCGTAAATAGGGAGTATAACGTAATTCCAAATAAGCCAAATTCTCAAAAATATAAGCGCCGCGTAATAAGCGATAAATAAAGTAAGGTAAAGTTTCCACAGTTTGCACACTTTCAACTAGGGTGTGCAGTTCTAGATATTCATCTAACGTATTCCGGGGACGAGTATAAAAGTCTTCAAATTCTGGATATTCAGCAAAGCGAGAAATCAACTCAGTATTATGACGTTGGAAATAGCGCCACAGTACACGAGGAACAACCGAACCACCTAAATGCCGATGCAATTCTGCGTATAAAGCCATAGTGGTATTTTGCCACGAAAATTTCACTAATCTTAACAAAAACCCCGATAAAAAAAGGGCTTTCACGCAGTTAAGAGGTAAAAAGTTTATTTTTATCCTGATTAGACTAAAAACGGTTAGGAACTTTACTTTTGCCTGACGAAAAAATTTCAGTTCAAAGCCTCTCCCCGTTCACGGGGAGAGTTTTACCAGAGGGGTCATGCCCCTTTTGTGTGGCAACAATGGTGGTGGTTTTGGGTTTTGTGTTATAACCCAGTTGTGAAAATGAACTCAAACGAAAGACTACTCTATGGAACCAGATAAGCTGGCGCGATTGAAAGAGTACGGTGAATTTATCCTCCGCAAAATTGACTCAGTACCCCAACGCCCTTCCCAAGAGGAAGATTGGGTTCCCACTAGTCTGGATGATTGTTTGTTGCGGTTGCGAGAAGCGGCTGAAAACACTGTAAAACTGGCAACCTCACCGGTGAAAATCGGCGTAATGGGGGAATTTAGCAGCGGTAAAAGTCTGTTGCTAGGAAGTCTGATTGGTTATGCGGATGCTTTACCAGTGAGTGAAAATCCGACAACTGGTAATGTCACAGCTATTCATATTAAAACCCAGGATGGTTTTGCCACTACCCAGGTAGATAATTACACGGTGGAATATTTATCCCATGAAGGGGTAAATGAATGCTTACACTTCATGCTAAAAGAAGCAAACCGTCGCGCTACGTCTGCTGGAGTGACACCTTTACAAGTTGCCAAAATTAAAACTGGTAAAGATATCAGTATTTGGTGTGAGGAAGTTTGGAAAAGCTCAAATAATTTAGAATTGCGTTATTTGGTACGGGAGTTATTGTCATTTTTGCGGGCTTATCAGGCTTATGGTGAGGCTTTATGCGGTCGCTTTTACCAAATTGATGCTATTACCGCCCGTGAAGGTTTACAACTGGCAGAAATGCCAATGGCGATTCAATCTCTCAAATTTGAAGATTTACCAGCAGCGCCTATTCGCCTACCAAATGCGCCACAAAGATTAGGGACGCAATTATTACAAACTAGTTTTCTCTTGATTCGTCGCGTTGATATTGAAGTGAAAATATCACGAGAAATTTGGGATGTGACAGGTGCAGAGGAATTTGTCCTGTTAGATTTTCCCGGTTTGGGTGCGGCTAATTCTGGAACTAGAGATACATTTTTATCATTGCGAGAATTGGCACAGGTACAGACAATTTTAGTCTTACTTAATGGTAAATCGCCGGGGAGCGATCGCGCTAATAAAATTTTCACAATGATGCAGCAACAACGCCCTGGACAAGACCTAAAAGATTTAATTCTTGTAGGTGTGGGACGTTTTGATCAACTACCTTTAGAAAGTGAAGGTGGGGAAAGAGAACTAGATTTATTAATTGCTAATCAAGCTGATTCTCAATCTTTACAAACAAATACAGTTTTCCAAAAATTGAAAGTTCTCAAAACCACTATTGATGGGGCTGAAGCATTCACTTCTCAAAAAGACAGAATTGTTTTATTATCACCACTGTTAGGATTAGCAGAATTAGCTAAACGTTCTAGTCAAGTTAAAGCGGGTTCTGAGGAATTTTTGGCTAATTTAGATTATCCAGATTATTTAGAAAGACCAAAAAAACTACAACAAAAATGGGGCGATTTAAGCGAGAGTTTATTAGCAGCAGATGGACGAAATCAATTAGGCAAACAATTAGGTTATTTTGCCCAAGATGGAGGTATTAGTAAATTAAGAGAATTGATTCAAAATCATCTGGCTAATCACGGCTTAAAACAATTGTATGAAGATTGCCGCCGGGCTGCTGATGTTATTCGTCAACAACAAGAATATCTCAAAGAGATTATTGCTGAAATTCATGAACAAGGCATACCCACAGTTGATACTCCCGATTTAATAGAATTACGATCAGCTATAGAAAGTTTAGATAAAACCTACAGAAACTTCCAAAAAGATTTAGGAAAAGAACAACTAAGAGATCGTAGAGGAATCGTAGTTAGTGATGTCATTAAAGATGAACTAACTTTCAGGATTTTGAATTGGAGTCAATGGACATTACTATTTAATAAAGTTCAAAATGGCACAATTACCTTAGCTGAATTTAAAGGTGCAGCCGGGAAACTATTTGATAGAGGTAATCGGGTAAATACCACCTTACCAACGAAGAGTGATGACTTTTATCCAGCCTTTGAGAAAACAGTCAAAGAATTGGAAATCTTTGCAAGCGATCGCATTCATCAAGCCGTGATAGACTTATTAAGCTCAATGACACATCAAATCACCCTAGAACGGGAAAAACTGCAAGCCATTCTTCAGCCAGAAATGGAACAAGAAATTGAATCAAAATTTGGATCAGAAGAAGCCGATTTATTTTATAAACTGTTATTAGGATGTGATCCTCGTCAATGGAAAGAAGCCATAATTGCCGAAATCAATAACCATGATCAAAGCATCAAACCAGAAAATATTTTCCCCCTAGCTAAACAAGATGAAAAACACAGTGTAGGGCAAATTTTTGATTGGTCACCCGACAGAAATCAAAACCCATCTAGAAACACCAATCATCAACTTTTCGTCCTCAGACTGCGAGATGAAATTACCGCTAGTGCTAGTCTTCACCTTGTCCAGTATGTAAATGAAAGCAATCAGCAAGTAAATATAGAAATCAACGGAATTTTAGATCAAATAATTCCCAGTTTGCAAAACCTGGCAAAAAAAGAAACACTACTCAGATATATTGCAGCCAGAGATTCACAAGCTGAATTAGCCATTCCCGCTTGGTTAGAAATCTTAACCGATATTGCCACAATTAATGAAGCCGAACTATTCAGCTACATTTAATTGGTAGTTTCTTCCTTCTTCTTCTTTCTTCCTTCGTGTCCTTCGTCCCTTTGTGGTTCATTTAATCCATATTTTTCAAATAAATAAAAACAGGGAAATGCACTATCAATGAATTATTAATCAACAAAAAAAGGAACATTAAAAATGCCTGTGGAAATTCAGCTTTTACCTAGCTTTGAATTAGGTATGAAAGAAAACACACAGTTGCATCTACCAAACATTCAAATTGTCCCTATTAACAGCAATATTCCGCATATTTCTCGGATTACTTACATAGTTAGAGGTACACCATATCAATTAGCAGCACAAATTCAAAGCAGTTATCGACAAATTGACTCAGCCACACCCGAAAAAATTTCTACTATTTCTGAATTAGAACAAGATCCCTGTCAGTTAGATTCACCTTTAAGCACAGTAGTTGATTGTATTTTAAAGGTAATTGTAGAATATTTCGACTCTGACGCTGAGGGAAAACCAAATTTGTCTATATCTCATAATGTATGTGCTGAATGTGATCTTTGGTTTATCCCCTATTTAGAAAAACCATCAAAGTCATCTACCAAAAATTATCCAGCCATGAACACTTCGCAATTTGACACCTATCTCAATAATTTAAGTCAAGAACTCAGTGAAAAACTCAACGAAAAAAAAAGAAAAAGATTTCCTGGTTGGTTAGCCTTAGATTTTGGTACTTCTAACTCTACAGTGACACTTTTTGACCCTATTGAAGTTCCCATTGCCGAAGTTTTACCCAGAGAACAAGAACTGAGATTAAGAGAACGCATGGCTGAATGGTTCAATTCTCTCCCAGATTTAGCCTTACCAGATGTTAGTAGTAGCGAGTGGGAAAAATTTCTATCTGATATTAGCAAAAACTTAGAAATAGAATCAGATCAATTAAGTGAAATTTTTGAAAGTGATAACAAAGAATTATTTTTAGAAGCAATTCGCCAAATTGAATTATGTTTAGGAACAAGTGATAGATTTCGGCGGGCTGTTAGCAAAAAACTTTATTCAATATATCATGAAGTATTTCGCGTTCCCACATTAGAATCACAAAATTTAATTCCCGTAGTTTTAGATATTGACAGACGCAATACAGAAATTCCCAGTGAAATGGAAGTATCGCAATTAATCCCCTTAAAACTGCGTATGGGGAGAGATGCCAGAGATAATAGAAAAAAAGCCATTGCCCAAGGAACAACTGTTTCTATCAAAGAAATTATTAGTAGATTTCACCATTCACCCAAACGCTATTTTGGACAAAATCGCTTTTTCCCCATTATCTTAGAAGAAGATGAAGAAAACATTCAAGTTAATAGCCTAATTCAAGCAGCTTGGGCGCAGTTAATTGAATTAACAGAAGATTATCGTCAAAGGGCTAGACGCAGATTTTCTGAAGGCGATTTTTTAACAGCAGTTGTTACCTATCCCACTGTTGCCCCTCCTATAGTCAGAAAAGAAATTAAACAATTAGTCCAGGAATTAGGAATTGATGATGTACAAACCGCCTACGACGAAGCAGTTTCTGTTGCTATCTTTTTCCTGTGGCGAGAATTTGGCGGTAATTTGAATATTGGCATTGAATCTTTTAAAACTCGCTGTCGTCAAAATGGCAATAAATGGTCACAAAATGTCCTAGTTTTAGATATTGGTGGTGGCACAACCGACTTAGCTTTAATTGAACTTACCCTAGAAGATAAAACTCCCTTCTTTGCAAATAATGAAGATAGAGGTTTAGGAGGACGTTACTATAAACTTACTCCCAAATTATTAGGTTCTTCAGGACATTTACAATTAGGTGGTGAATTAATTACTTTACGAATTTTCCGCCTGTTAAAAGTTGCTATTTCTGATTTTCTTCTCACCGCAGTAACTATAGGTGATATCGAAAGCGACAAATTAGAAGACTTAATTAACTCCGAATTAAATGACCGTTTTTTAGAAGATGGAAAATTTAAAACTGGCAGTTTGTTAAGATGTATAGATAAAGAAAATCCCGAAGGTGACGTTGCTTTTAAAGATGCCTTAGATACAGCCGAAAAAGTATTACCAACTCGTTGGCAACAAGCAACTCAAAGGTTACAAACCTTTTATACCCTGTGGGATCATGCAGAAGCTGCTAAACTCAAATTAGGACAAAAACCACCCACAGATGGTTCTTTATTAACCTTTACTTTAAACGAACAACAAATTGGCGAACTTCTTGCCCAAAGTTCAGTTAAATTCCAAGTTAGAAGTTCTGAATCTATTTCTCTAACTTTAGATAATCAGCAATTTGAACGGGCTGCTATGTCATCCATTAAAGAAGCAATTGGTATTGCTAAAGGTTTAATGGAAAGCCGTCTAAGTTCAGAACTTAATCAAAAAGTAGATTGGTTAATTCTTTCTGGAAAAACTTGTAATCTTGATCTTATTCAACAAAAAATTTACGAAGAATTTAGTCAATCACCCTATTTTGTTTGGAATCCAGAACGAATTACCTTTGTTTTAGAATTTACCAAACTTGCCACCTCCGCAGGTGCTTGTTATGCTGAAAAACTGCGTCGCTTTCGATTTGATCCTGAAGAGTCTAAAAATCTGTTACGCAAAGGTGCAAATCAATTAGAAATTGATGTCAAAAACCTGTTTTATTATCTGCCTTGTAACTTCAAACGCAAAACTCAAAGTAACGAACCCTTAGCCATTTTTACTGCCGGACAAGAACTATATCAACTAGCACCTTGGGACACGGTTGCGAAAGTGCGGACATCTTGGCAAGGAATACAACTAACTAATATTATCCATCGTCAAGATTATGAAAACGGCACTTTTCGCCTGTGGGGGAGTTTTGATGGTAAAATTTTGATGGATAAATTGGGCATGGAAGAACAGGAATTCCTTAAAAAAATTAAAGTCCAATTTGAAATTGATCAAGCTTTACAATTTAGTGTTTTACTATGTCGAAATAATCCCCATTATTTAATAGATGTCATTGGTATTGATGTGAATTTAGTTATATCTAAATCTACTGAAAATACCTTGTTTGCTGATGGCAATTTGAAATGGAATATTGCTGTAGAAAAACATCAACACAACTTAAATGATGGTGATATTGCTGTAAATGTTTTAGAGTCAGCAACAGTTGATCAACCCCATGCTTATCATTTAGTATTTGCAGTTGATACTAATGATAGTAAATTAATGGAAACATTTCATTACTTGCAGGATGGTGTGAAACAACCTGGAACAGGATTAATTAGTAAACCCTTACCACCATTTCCTCAAAGTGGTCAACATACCTTCTATATTTATCAAACTGATCATGAAACCAATACTAAAAAATGGATCCGGATTGGCACACTTAATAAACCAGATATCATCACAGATTATCCTTGTCAATATCATGTCACTCTTGATAATGCAGGAATATTAAGAATGCACGCTGGTGCAGTTCCTTATTGGACATCTAATAATCAAGAGTGTCTGCAAGAGGAAGGATGTGTTTATCAGGCAGAATTGGAATTACAACCCAATGAAATTGACAAGGAACGTGATCCATTTTGCGGTATTCATTAGCTTTAATTCCGTAGGTTGGGTTGACATAAGGAAACCCAACATTATTAATTCTTATGTTGGGTTGCGCTGTCGCTTAACCCAACCTACTTTTTCTACTTTCATCCTCACAAAATCATGCAGCACTTACATAAATTACTAACCATAGAAAACTCAGAATTAGCTAAAATATTACGGTTTAATTTACATGGATTAGCCGCAACTTTAGATAAAGCTAATCAAGAATATCCCCTTGATCCTGGATTTCAGATATGTGCAGAACTTCTCCAAGAAATTCATGACTTATTACAACCTGTACCAGTTATAGAGGTACAAACTCAGTTAACAAATAAATTAAAATTATTAAAATTAAAACAAGCTTTTAATTGTGATTCCGAATTAAACTTTTATCTAGTTAATTCTCATATCCAAAGCCAAACTGATGCGGAAATATGGAATGAAATTCATAGAAAATTATTACGCATTCCTGAAGATTTAGCTACATCTTGGCAACAAAAGGCTTTAAAATTGGCAGAAGAAGCAGGTGCAGTTGTAGATAATAGGAATCTGGATGAATTACCATTTGTGCGAGATGAAATTATTTATCCGGGGTTGAGTGGTACAGTGAAAGCAAAAGGACTATGTTTATCACAAACAGCCTTATTGAATTCAAAAATGTCCCAAAATAATTTATCAGAAAACCTAAATTTAATCACCGGATTCTTACTTTTATATATTAAGTTTATAGCCATAGATCCAGACTTACATCATGCTTTAAAAAGTGTTTTTAGCTTTGATGTAATTTCCTTACATTCCAAATCAGAACAACGTCATCAATATATTGACGCATTAAGCGATCGCTGGCAACGAACTCAAAAATCTAGTGATAATACTGATGTAGTATCAAACTTATATGCTTGGATTGACATAGACGAAGCCATCCATTCTCTAGTATTTATCCCCCCTGCTGAACGTTATTCCTGGTGGGGAAAATTACAAAAAGAATCCCGTTATCTTCTCAAAAAAGCGGCTGATAAAGCTATTAAAGCAGGTAATGAAGTTCGACTTAAACAATTATCAGGACTCTATGCTGATGTTTGTGAATTTTCCAAGGATGATTTACAATTAGACTGTGGTGGTAATCCCGGCGAAGTATTAACTTGTTTGCGAGTATATGCCAGAATTAATCAACAGGAATATCCGGGAAGAGTTATATTTAGGACTTTAAGATAAGTGCAATTGATGAAAATGTTCAACTTTCCTGTTTTAGTGAGATATCAAGAATGATATTTATATCTATTTGATTTTTAAATTTATGATTGACTCCCAGAGAAAAATAAAGGTAGAATAAATGCGGCAATAATTCCAACTAATACAATCACTTCAATTATTTTCAACAATAAACTACCCGCAATAAATTGATTAATTTCTCCCTGAATATTATCGTAAAAATTACTTAACCAACTACATAAACGACTATACCAGATAAGAGGACTATCTTCTGCACGGAATTTCCAAGACAATATTGATAGTAATAATGGCACACCACCAACTTTAGCCGACATTAAAATATGAATTGCTAAAAAACAAATCATGATTAGCCAAGCTATCAAGTGAAGATAATACCAAATATGATCAAATTCTCCTGTAGGTAGCCATTCTTCTTTCATCATTCTGCCAGATATTACTGCTAAAACAGCAGCAAACAACATTTTAGTATTTACTAAACGTTGCAAACTTACCCACCAAATTGGTTTACCAAATTGAGTAAGTTTTTGGATAGAGTCTGGTTGTAATAGCCGTTTTTTTCCAGCATGAAAACTATAAACAGCAAAAAATGGCAGTAAAATCAAGAAAAATACCCCCAATGTCCCGTGAATATCCTGTATGGGATTGATTTTGGGAATTGGGATATATCCAAATCTTTTATCAAAAGTATTGTAAACTAAGAATCCGCTAATGATTGCCCCAATTACTAAAATTCCAGTTACACCATGTAGGATTCGGAATATCAAGGGTTGATAAGGTGCAGAACGAGTCATAATCTGATCTGTTAAGTTTTTAAGAGGGCTAATTTTGCTGTAGATATTAAAAGATAAAACTTATATTATCATTTCTGTAACTAAGAATCAAATGAATATCAAAAGTCCTCTCCGTTATCCCGGTGGTAAATCAAGAGCAATTAAACAAATATCTCAATATCTACCAAAAAAGTTTTCCGAATTTAGAGAACCATTTGTAGGTGGTGGTTCTGTATTTATTTATTTAAAACAAACATTCCCAGATTTAAAGATTGCTATTAACGATTTAAACCCAGAATTATTTCTATTTTGGCATTTTGCACAATCTGATTTATCAAAATTAGTTTCCGAAGTTCGTAAAATTAAAGAAACCTCTCAAGACGGAAAATTACTCTTTACCAAATTAGCTAATATTGATGTTAACACCTTATCAGATTTAGAAAGAGCAGTGCGCTTTTTTGTTCTCAATAGAATTACATTTTCAGGAACAATAGAATCAGGTGGGTTTTCCCTAGAATCTTTCTATAAAAGATTTACCAATTCATCAATAGATAGACTAGAGAAATTAGAACACATATTAACAGAAGATGTCAAAATTACCAACTTAGATTACAACCATCTGATTAATGAACCAGGAGAAAACGTATTCATTTTTTTAGATCCTCCCTATTATAAAGCCGAAAAATCCAAATTATATGGCAAAAAAGGAGATTTGCATACAGGATTTGATCATCAAAGACTTGCAGAAATATTAAAAAATTGTCCTCACAATTGGTTAATTACTTATGACGATTCCTCAGAAATTAAAGAATACTTTAAATGGGCAAATATTAGAGAATGGGAATTACAATATGGCATGAATAACTATAAACAAAAAACCGCCGAAAAAGGAAAAGAACTATTTATTAGTAACTATCAAATCAAATAAACTTTGCGTTCCTCTCCGCGCCTTTGCGCCTTTTATAGTGAGCGAAGCCGAACTACTGCGTGAAACAAACACCCATTTTTCGGTACTATACAAAACAGCGTCATTAAAAACCCAAAAATGGATTCCACCACCTGGTCTAACTTACTCAAACAATTATTAGAAAAGCAATCATTAACCCGCATCCAAGCAGCCGAATTAATGCAAGGATGGATAAACGAAACAATTCCCCCAGAACTATCAGGGGCAATTTTAATGGCTTTGAACTTCAAAGGCATTTGTGCCGAAGAATTGGCAGGAATGGCGCAAGTATTAAAATCCCTCTCTTGTGTATCCATAAACAAGGGCGGGGAAACCCCGCCCCTACGGTTAATTGATACTTGCGGTACAGGTGGTGACGGGGCATCAACCTTTAATATTTCCACCGCTGTAGCCTTTGTGGTGGCTGCTGCTGGTGTACCTGTAGCTAAACATGGTAGTCGTTCTGCCTCCAGTCTCACAGGAAGCGCCGATGTTTTAGAAGCATTAGGAGTTAATTTGACTGCGGCCAGTGAAAAAGTCCAAGCCGCAGTCCAAGAGGTAGGAATTACATTTTTATTTGCCCCTGGTTGGCATCCCGCGCTTAAATCTGTTGCGCCATTACGGCGAAATCTCAAAGTGCGGACAGTGTTTAATTTACTCGGTCCTTTGGTAAATCCCCTGAATCCCACTGGTCAGGTAATTGGTGTATTTGATCTTAAACTAATAGAAACAATGGCAGAAGCATTAAATCTATTGGGGACAAAAACAGCAATTGTTTTACATGGGAGAGAAAAATTAGATGAAGCTGGTTTAGGAGATATTACCGATGTGGCAATCTTAAATGATGGTAATGTATACTTGTCTACCGTTGATCCCCAAGAAGTAGGTGTTACACCCGCGCCTATTACCGCCGTCAAAGGTGGCAATGTCCAAGAAAATGCGGTTATTCTCCAAGACGTTCTACAAGGGAAGGGAACACAAGCACAACAGGATATAGTCGCGCTCAATGCTTCTTTGGCATTGCAAGTAGCAGGTGCAGTTCCCTGGTTAAATCATGCTCAAGGGGTGACTTTAGCTAAAGAAATTTTACAAAGCGGTAGTCCTTGGACAAAATTGGCACATTTAATTGAATTCCTGAAGGATTAGCTTCCGAGTAGGCTTGAGGGCGAAATTCAACTACATTGCGCTTGATAGTTACATCGTAGTTGCCAAAAAAGTCATGTCCTAAAAGTCCTGTTTCTAATTCTGTCCCAGCGATCGCTACTGGGACTTTATTTATTTTCATTCCCCCGGCTTCTATGGAATCAAGATAGCCAATGGGAAATTCCACAGCTTTAGCACTAGCAGTATTTGCTTTAGCCTTGCCCACCGTTACTACTCCTAAAGCCGCTGCTATCTTTTGAGTAATCACAGTTCCACTAGCACCTGTATCCACAATCATCTCAAATCGCTGTGTACCATTGAAGGTAACTTCAATAATCGGTGTACCACCAATTCGCCGCTTAATTGGGGCAATAAATACCTCATTATTGCGGGGGAGAATGGTTGAGGAAGGGAAACTAGGCTTAGAGAACAATGGTTTGAGGGCTTTGACATTTGCACCGGGGGAAACCATCACATGAGGCTGTGAATTGGGAACATCAATGATCACTGATGGCGGTGGAGTTAAAGAAGATGCTAAATTGCTAGAGTGAGCTTTTTGACGAGCTAAGGCAATTTGACGACGATATTCAACAATTTGGCGTTGAGCAAAGGAAAAATTACCACTATCGCGCCGAACTTTCTTCATCAGAGCGATCGCATCTTGCCACCGACTGACCACCAAATTCCAATCATCCACAGATACAGCGGATTGGCTAATACTTTTAGCCCCAGCAGCTTTATCCAATGCCATTTGCAAAGGACTTAATTGGGTGGAAGAAGATTTCAGTCGCGTTGATTTTGAACTAGCTAACGGTTGTTGACGTTGACTAGGAGAACGGATTGCGGCCAAACTTCCATCTGCAAAAGATTGTTGAGATTCACCAGTTGTCATTGTTTGCTGCTCTTGATTACAAGCAACAGTCAAAACTGCTAAACCAACAGAACAAAAAATGAGGGCTGTCCGGGACAAAAAAGACTGAAGCATAATGAATTTTTTAACCGCCCTGGCTGCTCCTTCCCAGTTTACTCTTCCCACCCAATGAAAAATGCTTGACTATTGAATCATTTCAAAATTAAAGTTTTGATTGGTAATTTCTGGTAATTTTATATACATATATATAATTTTTTTGTAAAGGATTGTATAGTAATTACAGGAAAGTCCTGAGTTTTCGATGAATATATAAATATTCTGTCTGGTATTCAAGGCTATCATTTATATACAAGTAGAGGTATTAATCATGTCTAAGTAGGTGAACACAATAAAACTAAACTGTGTAAAGAAATGTAAAATCGC
>JBAXRM010000065.1:0-21948 GCA_037131225.1 Nostocales cyanobacterium ELA583
AGGATATCCGGGATTAAAGGATTTACAGGATAAAATGTAGAATGGTTTTGATAATCTCAATTCAGGAGATGATTAACATAATATTATTCAAAAATGGATAATTGGTAAAAGGCTTTTGTCTGAATCAGGATATCCGGGATTAAAGGATTTACAGGATAAAAATAATATTATTCAAAAATAGATAATTGGTAAAAGGCTTTTATCTGAATTAGGATGTCCAGGATTAAAGGATTTACAGGATAAAATGTAGAATGGTTTTGATAATATCAATTTAGAAGATGATAAATATAATATTATTCAAAAATAGATAATTGGTAAATAACATCCTGTACATCCTCAAATCCTTGATATCCTGTTCACGTAGTGTGGCGTTAGCCATTTCTGACAAATAATTAAATAATAGCTTTTTGTTGCTGATATATTTGCTTAAATAAAGCTTGCTGTTTTTGATGATCAACAATGGGTTGAGGGTAATTTCCAATATATAATGGGGGAATTTTCCCAGTTACTAAATATCCCGTATCTACAGAACGCAATTCTGGTATCCATTGACGAATATATTCAGCTTCTGCATCGAATTTTTGGGTTTGACTCGCTGGGTTAAAGATGCGTAATGGTTGGGGGTCCATACCACTAGAAGCACTCCATTGCCAACCTCCATTATTAGCAGATAAATCACCATCAATGAGTTTCTGCATAAAATATTTTTCTCCCCATTGGGGATTAATCATTAAATCTTTCGTCAAAAAACTCGCAACTATCATTCTACATCTATTGTGCATCCAGCCAGTTTCATTTAATTGACGCATAGCAGCATCAACTATAGGATAACCTGTTTTGCCCTCACACCAAGCTTGAAAATAGGTTTCATTATTTCGCCAAGGGAATGTTTTAAAAGTATCTCTATATGCACCATTAGCTAATTCTGGAAAATGGTACATACAGTGTTGATAAAATTCCCGCCATGCTAATTCTTTTTGCCATGTTTGGATACTAGCATTTACTTCATCACTATTACTATTTGCTAAGGCCTCTATGGTAGCTTGCCAAATAGTTCTAATACCAATGACACCAAATTTCAAAGCTGCACTTAATTGAGATGTACCATCATTTGCTGGGAAATTTCGCTGTTCTTCATATTCATTAATAGCAGATTTAGCAAAATTATCTAATCGTTCTTGTGCTGCTAATTCTCCAGGATTAATTATTAATTCTGCATCCCAAATAAAACCTAAATCTTCAGCAGAAGGTAAATTAATTGTTCCTACTTGTTGAGCAATTTCTTGTTCTTTCTCTGTTAAACCTGCAATATTTTCTAAAATTTTTACTGGTTTAGCTTTGGATTTAGTAATCCAATTTTTCCAGAAAGGAGTATAAACCGTGTAGGGAGTTTTTGCCCCGCTAAAAATTTCTTGTGGTGAGTGGAGTAATTGATCCCACTTTTGGTTAAGAAACTCAATTCCGGTAGTTTTCAAAGCCTCAATTACTGCTAAATCTCGTGTTTGTGAATAAGGTTCAACATCCCAATTCCAAAATACTGCTTTTGCTTTTAATGCTGCTGCTAATTTGGGAATTGCAATCACAGGATCATTTTGCAAAATCAATAATTGACTACCTGCTTGCTGATATCTTTCTTGGAGAGATTGTAAGCAGCCAATCATATATTTTACCCTAGCTGGGGCAATATCATCACTTTCAAGAATCTGAGGATCTAGACAAAATACTCCTACAATTTTGAGACTTTTTTCTCTGGCCGCAGCTAGTCCTGTATGATCAGAAATGCGTAAATCTCGACGATGCCAAAATAGAATTAGATCAGACATTGAATATTAAGATAGTTACTATTTAGTAGTACCAATTCTGTATAAAGATGCACTAAATTATGTTACACCGATTTTCAGGTTAATGAACTACTCTTTTAAAGAGTTTCGCGCAAAGGCACAAAGAAGCAAAGGAAGAAGAGATCCAGAAATTCGGTGCAGCTTTATAAAGAAATGGTATAAGTTTGATTATAGCAATTTACCAAGTTTGTACCACCCGACCTGTAATTTCTTGTCCAAACCAAGGTGTATTATAGGAAAGTGTGTGGAGATTTGCTTTGTTGACGTTCCAGGTTTTTTGAGGATTAAATAATGTTAATTCGGCTTTTTCACCGGGTTGAATTGGTTTAATTTCCTGTTGTAAACAAGCTGCTGGTTGATGACTCAAAACGCGCCATAACTCTAAAGCTGTGAATTCACCAGTGGTTACAAGATGCTGCCAGAGTAGGGGTAATGCTAATTCTAACCCAATTGCTCCCGGTGGTGATTCTGCAAAGGCTTGGACTTTTTCTTCGTAGGTGTAAGGTGCGTGATCAATAGCGATCGCATCTATTACCCCAGTTCGCAACCCACTGCGTAATGATAGCATATCTTGGCGATTTCCCAAGGGCGGATCTAAATGCAAGGATGTATGATAACTTCTAATAGATGTTGTATCTAGTAAAACGTGCATCCAAGTTGTACTAGCAGTAATCGGCACACCTTGAGATTTTGCCTGAGCAATTAATTCTACACCACGAGCAGTAGAAACGCGCATAATATGGACTGGTGTGCCAATATCAGCGACTAATTCTAATAATGCGGCAATAGCAGTTGTTTCTGCACTATACGGTAGAGGGGATAATCCAATCCGCAAGGCTTCTGCACCTTCTCTTATTGTCCCATTAGCTGCTAAATGGCGATCGCATGGCCAAAAAGCCACTGGTTTACCAAAGGGTTGGAGATACTCTAAAACCCGTCTGACTATTGCCAAATTATCCCAAGGTTTAGCATCAGTAAAACCCACAACCCCAGATGCGGCTAAATCTGCTACTTCTGTTAATTGTTTACCTGCTAAATCTAAGGTAATTGCCCCCCAAATATGCAGATGGGGACAAGGTTTTTGCCGATTTCTGTGTTGCTGTAACTGTGTAACTAAAGCAGGTTTATCAATGGGTGGTGATGTATCTGGCAAAACACTTACTTGAGTAAAACCACCATCAGCAGCGGATTGGAGGAAAGAACTTAAAGTTTCTCGTTCTTCAAATCCAGGTTCGCCGGAATGACTATATAAATCAACCAATCCAGCCCCAAGAACTAAGCCTTGACAATCACGAATAGAGGTATCAGCACTAATATCTGTAATTTGTGGAGCGATAGCTTGAATATAACTATCAATAATTAATACATCGGATACTGTATCAGTTTGCTGAACAGGATCAATTACTCTTACTTGTTTTAATAGTTCTTTAGTCATGAGAAATATTACTTATCGGTGCTATTTAGCCGTTCTCTATTTTACAGTAGATAAGTAGTTGGACAAAATTAAATTCACTCATGGAGAGAGGGAACAGAGAACAGGAAGACAATCCTTGTAATTCATTCTGTCCGACTCAATGAAAATATTAACTCCCTGGCTACGTAAACCAGGAGTTTAAAAGTATTAAGTACAAATTTACAGCCTTTGTAATAAATTCATACCATGTGTATCAGTACCACAGGTATTCAATAAATCGAATTTTTCCGCTAACTGTTGTACTTCTTCGGTTTCCACAACACTAGGTTTCCAAGGTTTGGGGTTAGTGTAAGCGTAGAAAGTCTCAACACCATCAATTCCATGATCCGCAGCCGCAGGAATGAGGTCAAAATGCGATCGCCTGTACCGGACTGGATGAGCAAGTACCGCTAGTCCACCCGCTTCATGAATAGCTGTAATCACGTTAACTGCTTGATAAGCCTTACCTACACTGGGTATTTTTTGTAAATAAGGCTTCATGCTAGGGTGTTCTGACTCAAAAGCATAAGCCAGAATGTGGACTTCAATATCTAGCAAATTGGCATTAATTTCTGCACCACTCCACAGGTGAGGAGTATGAGTATCAGGATTACTCCTTTTCCAATCTTCTAGCCAAACTAGGGCTGTCTGGTAGCCAGAAATACTATGATGATCGGTGATAGCCAGACCTCTTAAGCCAATTGCGATCGCTTGATTCATCAACTCACTCGGTTCTAGTTTGCCATCCGAGTGAACCGTGTGCATATGAAAATTAAATAACTGGGGACAACTTTGTGCATCAATGCGTTGGAATACTTGCTTTAGTAGTTCCTTAGAAACAGTAGTCCGGGCAAAATTTATAACCATAACCCCTCTACACAAAAATTACATTCTTCTCAAAACACCAACACACCACACTTATCAATGAGATATAACCAATACCACTAACTAGTAACTACAGATACTTCCTCAACTGCACCAATTGATTTTTGCGATATGTTAAGACTACGTTAGCAAATATTAACGCTGATGGCGATGAGTATTTTTGATTACTTTCATCAAGAGAAGATAAATTTTGCGGATAGGTTTTATCTGTTTACCGCTATTATGACAATAAACCGACTAATTCACCGATTCCAGGGACAACTTCACCAATTACATTAGCGGGGATATCCTGAGATTGAAAATGAGTCATTACCTGTTCTGCTTGCTGGGGTGGCACTAATAACACAAAGCCGATACCCATATTAAATGTATTATACATAGCTTCAGCACTAACAGAACCAGCAGCAGCTAACCAATGGAATACAGGCGGAATTTTCCAACCGTCAGGTAGCATTTTAATTGATTGACCCTTACTTAAACATCTAGGTAAATTTTCTGGCAATCCCCCACCAGTAATGTGAGCCATGCCATGAATTTCTAAACCTGATTGCAACCCTGCTAAAACAGATTTTACATAAATGCGTGTAGGTGTGAGGCAAGTTTCCCCAATAGATTCACCATTTAATAAATCTGGAGTATCAGTCCAATCAAAACCACCATCAGATACAATTTTTCTGACTAAACTCAAACCATTACTATGAACACCTGCACTGGCTAAACCTATTGCTACATCACCTACTTGCACCTGAGAACCATCTAGCATTCGGCTTTTTTCCACAATTCCCACACAAAAACCAGCCAAGTCATATTCACCAACTTGGTAAAAACCGGGCATTTCTGCCGTTTCTCCCCCCAATAAAGCCGAACCTGCCAATTTACAACCAGTAGCGATTCCGGCTACTACCTGAGTTAATTGTTCTTTATCTAACTTACCCGTAGCTACATAATCTAGAAAAAACAGCGGTTCTGCACCCGATGTCAACACATCATTAACGCACATCCCCACCAAATCTATACCAACAGTATCATGACGGTTGAGAATTTGGGCTATTTTTAGCTTTGTCCCCACACCATCTGTTCCTGAAACCAAAACTGGTTCTTTGTAACCTGTGGGGAGTTGAAAGCAGCCTCCAAAGCCACCCAGTCCCCCCAAAACCTCTTTTCTAAAGGTACTGTGGACCAAACTGCGAATTTGATCTACAAAAGCTCTACCCGCTTCCACATCAACGCCTGCATCCCGGTAATCCATGCCTAACTACACCGTTATCAATTCATAATTCAGGTTACTATTATCACACAATTTAGGTTCTGAAGACCTTTTTTGATAATTTGTGACAAATTTAGGTTAACTATTACAATCAAAATTATTTTAAATTGCTAGATAAAAGTTGATCAATAGGCTAGTACCGCTTCGCGGAAGTCAAAAGTCAAAAATCAAAAATCAAAAGTAATATGGAATCAGCTTTTGGACGATTGAGAATGGTTCATTAACTTACGCCGCAGTGTACTAGTACCGCTTTGCGGAAGTCAAAAGTCAAAAGTCAAAAGTAATATGGAATCAGATAGTGGTTCTTGAGTACGAAGACAATGCTGCCATTCATGCAGAAATACTTCGTTAAAATAACGCCGGTTAGCAATTTGAGTTAATCCATTTATCCGAGCTTGTTTTTGCAATTGTAATTCTATCGCTTTGCGATCGCTAATATCTATCATTACAACTCCAACTCGATAGGGAACATTATCAATATCAAATATAGGAAAATAAGATGCTAACCAAGTTTTTTCTATCCCTGTTTCACCACGAAATTGTCCAATTATCTCTTGATTTAATAAAGGTTTTCCTGTTGAGAGAAATTTTTGATAAAAATGTTCTATTTTGGGAAATAAATCTGGCACTATTTCTTGCAAATTTTTACCCAAATGATTACCAACTGGTATACCATTAATTTTTGCTAAAACATCATTAATTTTAACAAATTTTAGCTGTTTATCAAAAATACTCATTCCCATAGAAGCAGAATAAAAGAAACCATCAAGTTGAGCTTCACTTTGTTGTAAGTAGGTGAACACAATAAAACTAAACTGTGTAAAGAAATGTAAAATCGCCCAAACCCTCTTCACTCTTGCCTCTTGCCTTTTGCCTTTTGCCTTGCCATAACGACAATTTTCAACACTCACCTACTTAATACTGCTGTTCTTTCTCTTACTTGTTCTTCTAAAATAATAGTAAAATGGCATAAATATGAGGTGAGCTAATGCACTAGAAGAAGACTATGCTATCCAACAAGTAGCATAAATATTCCATTTGATTACTCCAGTTAATAAATGGGCTGTAATTCCCATAGTTGCTGATATAAATGAAGAAATAATAATTGCTATTATAAAGATAAAAGTTATATGAATATGATTGAAAATATTTTTATGATCATCAAACTTTTGAAGCGTATATTTAACAAGCAATGGTTGCAAACAATTAGCCGCAGCATAGATAATATTAAGGAAAATAAAATTAAATAGTGATAGAGGTGGTGTATATGTCAATAAAGATGCAGATACACCAAATATAGAACTTAAAATAATTCCTGGACAAACTCTAACACCTTGTTTAATAACTAAAGCTAATGTTATGGCAGAAGGCAAACACACGGAGGAAATACCTGTAAAGGTAAAGATATAAATTCCAAACTGATTTTCAGAACTGTAATACAAGCAATTGTCACTAATAAATTGATAATAATTAGATTTTTAATTCGCTGATTAGCTAACCAATTCCTTATTTTAAATCCCATAATTTATATTTCAGAAATATTCCTGAATCTCCAGATATAAAAACCGAAGTAATGCGATTATTTACAAGATTTATAGTCAATCCTACATTAATGTTAAATAATATCAAAATTTTATGTAGATATTCGTAGTTAATAGTTAATTTTTGTAACTAGCAAAGATCTAATTCTTTCTATTGTCCATGATAATGGTATAATAGTTGGGTTTTATTTGTAGTCAAGAATAGTTACCAAGATGGGTCAAATTACCCAATTTCATTACACAGCACAGCATAAACCCAACCAGTTAATTTATGGCAGTGGACAAACTGCTGTGATTACAGGGTGGATGGTGAAGCAAGCGATCGCTAAACATTTACAATCAAATGAATATGCTGTAATTGGACAGTTATACTCACCAACCAGGGGTATAAATTTACTCATTCGCAATTTATTACTAAATCCTCATGTTCACTATTTAATCATTGTCAACGCCACCAAAGAAGATAAAAATGCTGGTGCTTGTCAATGCTTAGGCGATTTTTTCCGTCATGGTGTAGAAGAAAGTATTAGTGATGCTGGGCGAAAATCTTGGGTAATTCGTTCTGATATTCCTGGTTATATTGATATTGATATTGATATCAATGCCTTAGAAAAATTACGAAATTCTGTAGAAATCCAAGACGCGATATCAATTGCTGATGCTATTGAAAAAATTAAATATTACGCCCAAAAAGAAACTGTTGCACCCTGGGGAATATCTGAAGAGTTTCCCATGACGACAGTTGAACCGACAGTTTTTCCAGGAACACGCTATGGACATAGAATAGAAGGGAAAACTATTGCCGAAACGTGGGTAAAAATCATTCACAGGATTAAAACAACGGGAACAATTAGACCAACTGGTTATGATGGTAAATGGCAAGAATTGATAGATTTAATGGCAGTTGTTACTGATGAACCTGATGATTTCTATTTTCCTGAACCCAATTATTTACCCATAGATAGAGGCTTTTTAGAGGAATATATTTCGCAAATTTTAGATGATGCACCCAATCGAGAAGGGGTAAAATACACTTATGGGCAACGTTTACGTTCTTGGTTTGGACGTGATCAAATTGAACAAGTTATAAATAAATTAGCGAATGATATAGATTCTGCTAGGGCTGTTATGTCTTTATGGGATGCTAGTCAAGATGATAATGACAATCCACCTTGTCTGAATCATATTTGGGTGAGAATAGTTGATCATGAATTATCTTTAACGGCAACTTTTCGTAGTAATGATATGTTCTCAGCTTGGCCAGCCAATGCAATGGGATTAAGGGCTTTACAAAAATATATTTATAATTCTTTAGTTAAAAAAACTGATCATACATTGAAAATGGGAGCATTAATTACCATTAGTCAAAGCGCTCATATTTATGATGATTGTTTTGAAAATGTAGAAAATGTCATTAAATCCCAATATACTAAAATTGCCCAGAAAAAAGATTATTTTGATCCTGCTGGTAGTTTTATTATTACCATTCAGAATCATCAAATTATTGTAGAACATACAACGCCTGGTTCTGGAGAAGTAGTTAATTGTTATTCCGGTAAAGCCGCATATAAACTTTCCCAGCAAATATTTACAGATTGTCCTGGTTTGCAAGTTTCTCATGCAATGTATTTAGGTGTAGAATTGCAAAAAGCGGAAATGGCTTTGTTAATGAAAGAAGAGTTTATTTATGAACAGGATAAAAATTTAGTTAAATTAAAATTTTAATAAAAAATTAATATTATTATAGGTTTACATATTAACACTAAGATGTATTGATATGACAATCCAAAATTCAAGTGTTGATATCTATATCTCCTATATCTCTTTGAAGTAGTTCTTCTGCATATATCAACTTTGTAAAACGTCATAATTGTTTATTTACAGAATATTCAAAATATATTACCATATACTTATTCTGCTTTTAGCAACACTGACTGAAAAAATAATTATGATCCTGATAAGAAATATCAATACATTGATTTCCAGAATTCAGATATTAAATATTTCAGTTATTAACGTAAGTTGCTAGTTAGAGAAAATGTCTGAATCAGGATGTCCAAGATTAAAGGATTTACAGGATTAAAACACAATACAGTTCAGTTAAGAATTTGTTATTCTCTTTTCTCTGTGTCCTCTGTGCCTCTGTGGTTCGTTAAAAAAAAGAGTTTTAGGCTTAACTTAACCGTATTGGATTAAAACAGAAAATTACTCACCAATTACCAATTACCCATTACTAGCCTCAACTAGATAACTAGCAACTTTAGTTATTAATTGCTAACTATGGCAACTAAAATTCTGACTAACTCAGTTAATTCTTCAGGAACTCGATATAATTTTATGTCTTCTATTATTTCTTTTTCCTGACGTTTATAGATAGCAAATCGCCAATCTTCACCAGTCGTTACTGCTCCATAAAGCATAGTTTTTTCTGAATTTATCCATTGGTCAAGAGCAATCAATTCAACAGCTAATTGTGTAAATCCTCTACTCAAATCAGCTTGTTTAGCTTCAATAACTAATAAACTCTCACTTTTATTAATGTAATAATCTAAACTACCTTTTAATTGGTCACTGACGCTAATAGGATATTCAATATTTAATTGAGTTTCTGTAATTTCACAAACCTCTAAAAGAATCGGCGCTATAATTGCTTGTTTACGAGCATCTTCACTAAGTAATTTAACCCGTTGTAGGTTACGTTCAATTACTCGATGCAATTCTTTAATATAGGGAGGTGTTGATTCTGTCGTTGGTAATTTTAGCCTTTCACGCTGATAAACACAACCAAGTTCCGCCAAAATATCTTCTGGAGAAAATGGTAACTCAAAGTATTTACTAAATGTATAACTTTGACCAGGCTGAATAATTCGGGAGCGACTCATAATATCATCTCCGTTTAAAGCACCATTATATCTATTTTGGGCTAAGACCAGGAAAATGATTTGTGTTTCAAATTTAAACTCTAGCTATTGTAACCACCTCTAATTGATCTTGATATTTACCTCTGCGAGTATCGTAACTAACGGCACAAGGCTCACCCTCTAAAAATAGTAATTGCACCACACCCTCGTTAGCATAAATACGACAGTCAGCACTGGAAGAATTAGAAAATTCTAAGGTAAGATGTCCTCTCCATGCCGCCTCAGCAGGTGTAAGATTAGCAATTATGCCACACCTTGCATAAGTAGATTTACCAATACAAATTACTGTAATATTTTCGGGAACTTCCAGTTTTTCTAATGCAACACCTAAACCATAAGAATGAGCAGGTAAGATAAAGTAACTACCACTAGCATCAGTATGTAGTGAAGCTGGTTCTAGATTGTGAGGGTTAAAGTTTTTGGGATCTATTACAGTACCAGGAATGTGGCGGAAAATCCGAAACTCAGCCCCAGAAAGGCGAATATCATAACCATAGGAAGACAAGCCATAGCTGATGACAGGTTGAACTGCTACAGATGGTTCTTTTTGTACTTTTCGGACTAAACTAGGCTCAAAAGGCGAAATTAGACCCTGTTGAGCCATTTCAGTAATCCAGATATCGTTCTTAATCACAACTTCACGGATAATTCAAACAGAATTATTAGCATACCGTAAACAAGGCTCTCTGTCTCAAGGTTGATGACTACGACGAATTTCTGTGATTTGATCTGCTACATCTAAAAGAGATGTTGGCATCTGAGAACCTGTGAGAATAATATCCAGATGAGAAGGACGTTGAGAAAGAAACTCTAAAACCTCAGTTTCGGGAATTAAACCCAAATTAATCGCCAAACTCAATTCATCTAATACCAATAAAGAATATTTACCTTCACTAACTACCTTTTGGGTATGTTGCCACAGTTGTTGTAAGGCTTGATTTTCCGCTTCATCTAAATCTGAACTATCAATACAACGGGGCAAATCACAGCGAATCCAATCTAAGTGTTGTCCCATTTGGGTAGGTCGTTCATGTCCTTGACGAATACCACCTTTGAGGAACTGGACTATTAATACTGGTGTACCTTGTCCAGCAATTCTCAATGCTTGTGCCATCACACTTGTAAAAAAGCTCCGTTCAGGACTAGTAAAAACTTGGACTAATCCTTCTACGGAATATGGTAAGCTGAGAGTCGAATTTAGACCTGGGGTTTCTAGTTGGGCAACCATAAGGCAAAGTTTAAAAACTCACTATAAATTTAATAACTGACAATTAAATGCAAATCTTCGCTGATAGTAAAACATATAGTTATCATACAGCAGTATTCGCAAGTAAAACAGCCTTGATATTTCGCTTTAAATTTCTCACTAATTTGGAGATATTTTTTCCATAAATGATTTAGGATTGCTATAGCAAAATATCCGGTAAAAATAGTGAATTTTGTATATGAGGATTAAGTTGTGGTGAGATTAGTAATTTTAGGAGGTTCAGGGGCAGGAAAAAGCACTCAAGCCCAAAGGCTTGGTAAGTTTTTTGATGTTTCTTTGGTGTCTACCAGTGAAACTTTACGAGCAGCGATATATGGAAACAATCAGGATAATACAAAAAATGAATTAAATGATTTAGTTATCGAAGCTAAACCTTATTTATTTAGAAAAAGGAGAATTACTTCCAGATGAAATAATGATTGAATTTATTAAAATGCGTCTCAAGCAACCTGATATCAATGATGGTTGGATTTTAGAAGGTTATCCCAGAACTGCTTTTCAAGCTGAAGAATTAGATTTTTTATTAGATGATTTAGAACAAGACCTAGATTGGGCAATTTACCTACAAGTTTCCGCAGCAGTTATGGTTAATCGTTCTTTAGGACGGTTACTCCCTGATGATCAACCGGAAATTGTCCAGCGGCGGATAGAGTTATTTTACGATTCCTACGGAGCGCTTCGCTATCGCACTACCCCTATTTTAGAATACTATGATCATCGTCGTCGTTTATTAACTATCAATGGTGATCAATCTTCAGAACAAGTACAGCAAAATATCTTGACTTTATTAGGTTAATGGATAATTAGTAAGATTTATCTGGAATTTTTAATTGTAATCTAAAGGTGTAGGCAAAAATTTTGAGGCAATTGCAATGACTTGGCAGCGTCCTGACGGTAGAACCCCCGGTGAACTCCGTCCCCATAGTTTTTATCCTAATTTCACCCGCTTTGCACCTGGTTCTGTTTTAGCTAAATGTGGTGATACTCAAGTTCTGTGTACTGTCAGTGTCGCGGAAGGAGTACCTAAATTTTTGACTGGTAGTGGTAAGGGTTGGTTAACAGCCGAATATAGAATGTTGCCTTCTGCTACCCAGAAACGCAACGAACGGGAATTAATGAAATTGTCAGGTAGAACCCAGGAAATTCAACGGTTAATCGGGCGGAGTTTAAGAGGGGCGTTAGATTTTGAGGCTTTAGGAGAACGGACTCTAACTGTGGACGCAGACGTATTACAAGCCGACGCAGGAACGAGGACAATGGCAATTACAGGCGGTTTTGTCGCCTTAGCTCATGCTATTTCTCAATTATTACAGCAGGGAGTATTAGAGCGATCGCCTTTATGTGGACAAATAGCAGCAGTTTCTGTAGGCTTGTTGCAGGGTGAACCATTTTTAGATCTTAACTACCTTGAAGATGTAGCCGCAGATGTGGATTTTAATGTAGTCATGAATCAGAAAATGGCAATTATTGAAGTTCAAGGAACAGCAGAAGCCGGGAGTTTTAGCCGTCACCAGTTGAACCAAATGTTAGATTTTTCTGAACAAGGTATCCAGCAATTATTAACTGCTCAAAGAAATGCAATCAGTGATTGGAATACCCTATTTGTAGAAAATTAAATTGTCATAATTCCTAATTACAAAAATTCAATTTAGTGGCCCTAAACTTGCAACCAAAAAGAAATTTAGAGCAATCTTGGCTAATTCGCTGTTTGTCGGCATTCCTGTTGTTCGGTCAAATTTTACTGCATTTTCTGCGCGGAAAAACTTACTATCGCAAGATATTAGAACATACCGTGACCGCAGGACCTGCTTCCCTTCCCCCAGTCTTGTTAGTTAGTGGTTTTGCTGGGATGATTTTCACTATTCAAACCGCTAGAGAATTAGTGAGATTTGGGGCTGTAGATACTGTTGGTGGTGCATTTGCCTTAGCATTTTGTCGAGAATTAGCCCCGATTTTGACTGCTAGTATTATCGCCGGACAAGTGGGTTCAGCTTTTGCCGCAGAATTAGGAGCAATGCGGGTAACAGAGCAAATTGATGCTTTATATATGCTCAGAACAGATCCTATTGATTATCTTGTGTTACCTAGAGTCATTGCTTGCTGTTTGATGCTGCCTATAATGATGATTTTTGCTGTCGTTACAGGTATCATCGGAGGGGCTTTTGCGGCTGCACAATTTTATCAAGTCGCACCTGAAACATTTTTAGAATCAGTAAGAACTTTTTTATTACCATCAGATATTTTTATTATTCTACTTAAGGGGATAATTTTTGGGGCGATAGTCTCCGTGAATGGCTGTAGTTGGGGACTGACAACTCAAGGGGGAGCAAAGGAAGTAGGAGAATCAGCAACAACGGCTGTTGTCACTACTTGGGTAGCAATTTTTATTATGGATTTTATATTAGCTTTGCTACTTTTTGAAAAACCTATATTGTAATTTTAAGTTTATTGAGAATAATACCGCTTGACATATGGTAACATATAAGTTACCACAAAAGTGTCTCTATTATGAAAGTTGAAGAATATCTTAAAGGAAATGGTTCAAGTTCCTATCAAGAATGGTTTGATGGATTGGATGCTCAAGCTACTGCGAAGGTTACTGTTGCTAAGGTTGCTAAGTTTCGTCTGGAGTCAGGTATAATCAAATGTTAAATGGTTTGAGGGAATTGGTGAATATAAAATTGATTGGGGTCCAGGATATCGGATTTATCTGGCTCAGGACGGTAAGCAACTTATAGTATTATTTGGTGGGGGAACAAAGAAAAATCAGCAATCTGATATTAGTCATGCTAAAGAGTTGCACCAAGAGTACAAAAAGCGGAAAAAAGAACTTACTGAAAACCAAGAAACTGCCAACAAAAATAGAGATAAAAGGTAGTTATTATGGCACTTACTAGAGATTTCAAAGAAACTGTTAATGCACGAGTGCAAAAAGATTCTCAGTTTACAATAGCTCTACTTGATGAAGCTATTTTCCTCTTCCTGAATGGTGAACCAGAAACAGCAAGATTGATTTTGAGAGATATTGTTAATGCAACGGTAGGTTTTGAACAATTGGCAATTGAAACGTCTAAACCTAGCAAGAGTTTACACCGGATGTTATCGGCAAAAGGTAATCCGACAATGGATAATTTGACTGCTATTTTGAATGTTTTGCGGAAAAAGCTGAATGTTGATATTAATGTTCAAACGACTCTTATTTGCTCTTAAAGATTTTATTTATTGTTTTTGTCTAAGTAGGTGAACACAATAAAACTAAACTGTGTAAAGAAATGTAAAATCGCCCAAACCCTCTTCACTCTTGCCTCTTGCCTTTTGCCTTTTGCCTTGCCATAACGACAATTTTCAACACTCACCTACTTAGTAACTTTTGAGGAAATATGAATAAGAAAACACAAAAAGAAACAGAACTCCAAAAGATAGCCAGCAATGGCTTTAACCTTCAAGAAAGCAGCGAGGGAGCGAGGGAGATATTGATTTAGCATTTATTTCTCTAAAAATTGCTTTAAAGGCTTATTTTTCTACTTATCTTTGTTATAAGGGGGATATGAATCGTATAAATAGTGATTATTATAAAGATTTGCCAGATAATCTAAGGTATTCCGATGACTATGGAAAGTCAATTTTAGTAAAGTATTCTGAAGCATACACAGAGTGTATAATTCACTTCCATCATTTTGCTGAATTAGTGTGTAAGAATTTTTTAAGACATGATAATCCTTTATTTGTTGATTACCCCTCTAATGACAAAAATATAGTCTTAAAATACAAGATTATTAAAAATGAATTATCTCTAGAAGATGAGAATAATGTAAAAACAACTGGCTTTTTGGAGACTTTAAAAGCATTGTTAGAACTTATTCACGAAAAAAGTTTAAAAAATAATTATTATAACGAACAGTTATTTTTTCTAACCGATTGCAAGGAAATGCTTGAAACATTAAATGCCTTAAGGAATAAAGTTTGGCATCGTGGTTTATACATTCTTAATTATGAAGCTTTAGATGAATTAATTGGAAAGTATATTCTTCCTTTTGTGGATAAAGTAACAAAACATAAAACATATAGTTTATGTGAGAACTTGTGGAAGCATGAGCAAATAGACTGTGAATAGATCCAATACAGGAGATTATTAATCATTTTGAAAATGAATCTTATAACAAAGGAAAAATTGCTTTTTTAAAAGAGTTAGGTAGAGCAGCTTATAATGCCAAATTATATTGTATTGGCTATATAATAACGCAAAGGAAATAATTGAAAAAAAGGCTATTGTTGTTTCTCAAGACAATAATGGTTCTGAAATATGCAAATGTCCAGTCTGTGGTGTTAATTCTCTAGTAATTTATATTTATGAAGATGATGATTCTTCTTGGCCTTTTATTGCCAGGTGTGAATGTTGCTCATTTGAGATAAATTTAGATGATGATATCAAGAACGCTAGTGAATATGGAATTGAAGGAATAAGAGATTACTGGATGTAGCAAAAGAATATTTCTGTTGTGTTTTTGGATGAGTTCATCAACTAAGTTTATATCCCGTGATTTATCTTTTTAAAATAAAAATCTTCTAGTCGGCTTGAGCCGACTTTTGCTATTAGACTGGGAATTGATTCCCAGACTGTTTTGTTTATTTACCGATGTATTCTTTATTCTCATAACTGGCCTCTGGGGTAATTATTAGCGATTAGTACAACTGACTACTGACAACTAACCAAAAATAATGATAAACAAGGTGAAGGACGATAATTTATGGCTTAATTTGATGATATTAAAATTTTCCTGAGTTAAACCGGAAAATTGTCAGAAGTTCGCTATGGTATTGCAAAGAAACAGGCTATGTATTGATAATGCCATGAACAAAACTGTTGAAGTCCTACCAGATTTATCCGCGCTCGTCCAACGGGCGCTAGAATTGATTCTGTCGAAAGTGGAAACTGCTATTAGCGAACGGGGGCAATTTACAATTGCTTTATCAGGTGGCAGCACGCCAAAACCTTTGTATGAAGCCCTAGCTAATCAAAAGTTGCCCTGGGATAAAATTCATGTATTCTGGGGAGATGAGCGTTATGTTCGGGCAGATCACCCTGATAGCAATGAACTGATGGCGCGGCGTGCATGGTTAGATCAGGTGGCACTTCCCAAGGCGAATATTCATGCTATCCCCACTTTATCTGCTAACCCAGAAGTAGATGCAGCTAAGTATAACCAGCATCTCCAAGCATTTTTTAATTCTGGTTCGGGAGAGTTCCCTGCATTAGATGTAGTTTTACTGGGAATGGGTGATGATGCCCATACTGCATCTTTGTTTCCCCATACAGAAGCCCTCAAGGTGAGCGATCGCCTAATTACTGTCGGTAACAAAGATGACAACCAACGCATCACCTTTACTTACCCATTTATTAACGCGGCTCGCAGTGTGATTTTTTTGGCTGCTGGCGCTAACAAAAGACCAGCCTTAGCCCAAATTTTCGCGCCTGTGGCAGATGATTTTGCCTATCCATCTCGGCTAATTCAACCCCAAGGAGAACTTTACTGGTTGCTAGACGCGGCGGCTGGTTTAGAACTCAACCACTAAGTGTTCTCACTGTAGGTAACTGTTGGCATCACCAGCTAAAGTTACTTATATGCTTGTCAGTAATATTTTTACAATGACCTTCACTAAGGCTTAAATCCATGATCGTCTGCCCTAACTGCAATCATCCTAACCCAGACGGCGCTGTTCAATGTGAAGCTTGCTATACGCCGTTACCAGCTACAGCTAATTGTCCTAATTGCGGAGCTACTGTCCAGTCAGATGCCGCTTTCTGTGGTCAGTGCGGTTACAACCTTCATTTTAATGCTACTGCCGCAGTTGCCCCAACTATTGCTTCTAACCCTGTACAACCAGCATCAGTTGTCACTCCTGACTTAATGATGCAATTATTACAGCCTGATGCTTTAGAAATTGCGCCCGTAGCCAATCCTCCTGCACCTGTGGTGGTAGTTCAGGAACAAGCTGTTTATGTTCCTTCTGTACCTGCACCTGTAGCGCCAGAACCAGAAGTTTATATTCCTTCTGCGCTGACCCCTGCACCCATAGCACCAGAACCAGAAGTTTATATTCCCCCTGCGCTGACTCCTGCACCTATAGCACCAGAACCAGAAGCTTATATTCCCCCTGCTTATGTACCCCAGATAGATCCTATGTCTATTCCTGAGGCTGCCCCAGCCGCACCACAAGGAAAGGTGGCAAATACCCAATTACAACAGGTAGTAGCACGGTTATTTCATGTTCAAGCTAACCAAGAAATAGAATTACCACAAAATCTCTCGGTTGTGCATATTGGTAAGCCTAATGATCGAGTTCCGCCAGATATAGATGTTTCTGGATTCCCAAATTCGGAGATTGTCTCGCGGATTCACGCAGATATTCGGATTGAGGGAGATGCTTGTTATCTAGAAGATGGAGGTAGTTCCAATGGTACTTATGTTAACAACTTACCTCTATTACCAGGGAACAGACATCGCCTCCGTCCTGGAGATCGCATCAGCTTAGGTAAGGGAGATTTAGTAACTTTCTTGTTTCAACTTTCTTAGGAATAGGTAATGGGTAGTCAATCTTCCTCTACCCCCCTGTTGTCATTACAATAGCTTATTAGCTCTATTTGCTAGTTATCTCATAAACTAGATAACTAGCATCTTGGGTAAAAACATGATTAATGAGATAGAGTATATCAGGCAAGCTGAAGCTAATCGCGTAGAAATTCTCAGCGAAGCACTACCTTACATTCAACAATTCGCTGGTCGTACCGTTGTTGTTAAATACGGTGGCGCAGCAATGAAGGATAGCGCCCTCAAAGATAAAGTTATTCGTGATGTGGTTTTTTTATCTTGTGTCGGCTTACGGCCAATTTTAGTTCATGGTGGTGGGCCAGAAATTAATAGTTGGTTAGGTAAACTGGGAATTGAACCACAATTCAAGAATGGTTTGCGCGTTACTGATGCAGCAACGATGGATGTAGTAGAAATGGTCTTGGTTGGACGCGTAAATAAAGAAATTGTGGAACTGATTAACCAGGCTGGGGGAATGGCTGTAGGACTTTGCGGTAAGGATGGTAATTTAATTACGGCTCGTCCTCAAGGTGATGAAGGAATTGGTTTTGTGGGGGAAGTTAGTAATGTCAATATCAAAATTTTAGAAACACTTTCTAGTAATGGCTATATTCCTGTTGTTTCTAGCGTTGCGGCTGACGAAACTGGACAGGCTTATAATATTAACGCTGATACTGTAGCAGGGGAAATAGCCGCAGCTTTGGGAGCAGAAAAGTTAATTTTGCTGACTGATACCAGAGGAATTTTAAAAGATTATAAAGACCCTTCAACCTTAATTCCAAAAGTGGATATTCGGGAAGCGCGTCAATTAATTACCGATGGGATAGTCAGTGGCGGGATGATTCCTAAAGTGAATTGTTGCGTGCGATCGCTTGCTCAGGGAGTCAAAGCCTCGCATATAATTGATGGACGGATTCCTCACGCTTTACTATTAGAAGTATTCACAGATGTGGGGATTGGGACAATGATTCTGGGTTCTCAGTTTCGATAATAATAGCAGGGATTGGGGATAAATTATAGCAAAATTAATTCATTTACCCGCCAGGGAATGAATTACCTGTCTAATAGCTCAAGTCATCTGAAGATGACTAAACATAACCCAAAAAATTTTAAAATTGTTTAGTAAACTTTAGTTTACTTCAGCTATTAGCCCAGAACTTAAGTTCTGGGCGGGTATGGAAGCCAACAGATCAGCCATTTCTAGCTTAATTTGACAATTGAAAAATGACTACAGAAAATTTAGAACTCGCTAAATCGCGTTACCAAATTGGGATAAATGCTTTTGAAAATGGTCAATATCGGGAAGCTGTAGAAAATTTAGAAAAAGCCAGCACTCTATTAGGAAAAAATACCCGTTTTGCTGGTGAAGTCCAAATTTGGTTGGTGAATGCTTATGAAGCTGCGGGACGTTCCGAAGAAGCGATCGCTCTTTGTCAAGAACTCAGCCGTCATCCCCATTATGAAATTCGTCAACAAGCCAAGCGATTACTCTATATTCTAAAAGCTCCCAAACTCAATCGGCCAAAAGAGTGGATGACAGAAATTCCTGATCTTGACGTAATTTCTGATAACAAATCCAAAATCTTTGTTACTTCTCAATCTCACAAATCTAGATCTAAACCAAAACCTGTAGAACCAGAATATATTGACTTGAGTACAGTCAATACAAGAGATAATAATTTTGTTTGGGTAGCTTTAATTGCCGTTGGGGTGACAATTTTCTATTTAGTTTGGTTAAGTTTTTAGCAAATCAGGATAAATTTAGTCATGAATGTATCTACCTTAATTGAGATTGTATCAAACGTTATACAATCTGTATTTTTTCCAATTAGCAAAATCGCCAAAATCAAACCTATTGTTTTGATGGTAATACTTTCTTCATTGCTGCTATCAGGTTGTGTGAAGTATGATTTAGGAGTTAATTTTAATAGCACAAATAATGGTGAATTAGTCCAGCATATTCAATTATCAGAAAAAATCACGATTTTTAGTAGTGATTATCTATCGCAATGGTTAAAGACTTTAGAAAATCGAGCGAGAACATTAGCAGGTTCTATAGAAAGAGTTTCCCCAGTAGAAATTATTGTTAAAATTCCCTTTACCAGTGCGAAAGAATTACAAGAAAAATTTACTGGCTTTTTCAATACGCGCACATCTGAAGATAGTGATAGTTCAGAAATATCAAATATTACCTCAACTTTAATTGCAGAGGATACGAACTTTTTTCTATTCTCAAGAAATCATCTAGTCTATGATTTAGATTTGCGTTCTTTGGCTATGCTAACGACTAAAGATGATAGTTCTGTTGTCAATTTGGACTTTAGCTTACAAACACCTTGGGGAATAAAGAACATTGAAAATAATGAAAATGCAATTCAACCAGAAAAGCATGATAATCAACTAATTTGGACAATTAAACCAGGGACTATAAATCATATAGAAGTAGTTTTTTGGTTGCCGAATTTTCTAGGAATTGGGACTTTGTTAATTATCGGATTTGTGTGGTTGGGATTATATCTAAGATATACACTTTTACCAAATCCCAGTATTCAGTAAAACCCTGTATGGTGCGTTACATTTCATTAACGCACCGTGATATTTTCTTGCACTGTTATTAAACTGTATAATATAAACTATTATTTTCATAGATTTATTATTTATGAAATTACAGCGATCTCTCTCCATCGCTCTCCCAAGTTATATCCAAAGAGCGATCGCTTTTTGGAAAATGCTTACCAAGTTTTCTCTAAAGCGATATCTTCAACGATAAGATATGAAAAATCTATCCCCATTAATTCTAGAATTTTCAAAAATACTTCTGTATCCATTTCCATTATTTCGGCTGCTTTATGTAAACTTATTAACCGAGATATTAAAGCACCAAGTACAAATATAAATGTTTCTTTTTGTTCTATATTCTGTCCGTTCGCTCATTTTTAACCCGCAAGATTTAATTAAGCCCTACAGGGCTTGTAATCCAGGCGATTCAATTGATTCAGGCATTTTCATCTTATATAGAGCTTTTGCGATTTTATGATTCATGCTATCCCTGTGCCTTAAATAATTACCTCTGGAAGCCTTCTGTGATGGTCATAAATTTTACCGATAATTAACGGATTACTTAAAAATCACCTGTTTCCTTTTGCATTAAGGCTTTAATTCCTCTTGTCTTTTCAAAATCAGCGAACGGACAGTATATTCTGGAATAATTGCACTTGAGAAGCAATTTTTTTAAATGTAGTTGGGTGATTCATTTATTTGATACTGGTTCATGGATTAAATCTATTTTTACAATTATATCAAATGGTAAAGCAATATTGACCTCTCCCCCAACCCCTCTCCTGCAAGGAGAGGGGAGCAGAGGGGAGCAAGATTTACTCCCCCTTCCCTCGTAGGGAAGGGGGTTGGGGGGTTAGGTCTTTTCAGAACAAGTTTGATAAATTTGCATCAAAACTTGGTCAATTTTCTCTGTTATTTCTTCATTTTTAAATCTCAATAAATGCAAGCTTCTTGCTGATAAAATTTTATCTCTTTCTATATCATATTCTATTTGTTGTTCATGAATTTTTCCATCTACTTCTATGACTAAACTAGCAGCATGACAATAAAAATCTACTATAAAACAATCTATAACTTGTTGTCGGCGAAAATGTAAACCATGCAAGCGGTTGGCGCGAAGATGTTCCCACAGAATTTTTTCTGCTGGTGTCATTTGGCGACGCATTTCTTTAGCGCGTTCGAGTTTTACGGGTTCTATTTTTTGTCCAATGACTATGTTACGAAGTCCGTCTTTTTTCGGTGGTTGGTTGTTCATTTGTGGGGTGTGTTTTTATATCGTGTTTGACCTCTCCCCCAACCCCTCTCCTGCAAGGAGAGGGGAGCAAGATTTCTCCCCCTTCCCTGGTAGGGAATGGGGTTGGGGGGTTAGGTTGGTTTGAGATATTGGAGGAATGCGATCGCTTTCTCAACACATAACCAAAAAGCTATCACATCCTGGTTTATAAAAACTATCCTTCATATTTTTGTTTTTGTCTTTCTTGTTCTTCTTCAGGATTATTTAAAAAATCAATCAGTTCTTCAAGAACAATTAAATACATTTCTTCTTGATTGCTAGAAGGATTAAACATAATACAGCACTTCCGGCTGTTATGAGGTACAGTAGCAGCAACTAGCAAACCAGTTT
>JBAXRM010000066.1:0-21804 GCA_037131225.1 Nostocales cyanobacterium ELA583
ATATCTCAGGTCTAAAGACACTGAGCTTTACGCTTACCGGATGATCTTGTAAAAAATATTCATCTGTCACCCTCCCCAATACTCATTGTGGCGATTATTAGTTCCGTATTGCTGAAAGAATTTTCGTAATTCTTGTTCCAAATACTGTTGCATATCTGGAAAGCCTTTAGGATTAGTAGTTTTCCTACTGTCATCGTAATCTAAAACAGGAGCCGAAACGAAGACATTTAAAGGCAAAATATCCCCATACATTCCTTTATTTAATAAATCCTCTGCTACTACCCAAATCACCGCGTTTGTTTGCCGTTTTTGTTCACGGATAACATCCATTGCAGTTTGGCGATCAAAATGTCTTAATTCCCTTGCCAGATCAATATCTTGGGCTTTGAGTTGGATTTGCAGTTCTTTTTGTTTTTCAAAGAAATACTTTTGCATATCTGCTTTAAAAACTTCAATCTTTTCAGTAAAAGCGCGACTAAGTTCACCCTGTTGAGATTGAAATTCTTGATTTAATTCCACTAATCTGACTTGCAAATCTCGCTGTAGAGCATTTTCTTGACCTTGAAAAGCCAGATTTGATTTAGCTAATTGGGTTTGCAAATCTCGATCTAAATCTTTCTGTACTTTTTGAAAGGATAAAGCCTCTTGTTGTTGAGTTCTTTGCAATTCACGATTTAAAGCATTTTCATAAGTTTGAAAATCACGACTCAATTCAGCTAATTGAGACTGAGCCGCCAAACCTTCTTGTTGTTGTCGAGTTTGACAGACTAATCTGGCGTATTCTATCCTTTCTTGAGTTTCTATTCTCTCTTTTTCTCGGACAACGATTGCTTGATGTTGCTCAACTTGAAGTTTTTGTGCTTTTTCGGTATTTTTTTTGTTCAGAAAAGTATTGCCTATTGCTGCTGTTGCAGTGATTAATGAACCGATACCAAGAGCAATTAATGGAAATGGCATAATTTTAAATTATTAATGATTATTGTTGACAGTTGATTTACTGATAGGGTGAATAAACCTTCGTCCCTGTTATATTCTCCACACCCGCCAGCCAGGGAATAAATTCCCTGTCTCATAGCTCAAGTCCGTTAAAACGGACTAATATAGCAGTATGCACTTGAGTGAGATACAGTCATAAGCCCCCTCCTCGCTTGCGGGGAGGGGGTTGGGGGTGGGGTTCTTGTATTTCACTCAACCGATAACCGCTATAAATTTTCCTAATGTTTAGTCATCTTTAGATGACTTTTGCTATTAGACTGGGAATATGGCTTACGCCACGCTACGCTATCATTCCCAGGCGGGTGAGATTTTGCTTTACCCCTAGCCAGAAAATCAAATAATTAAGCCGTGTTGGGTATAATTATTGATTAAGATTTTCAGCCGCTTTTTGATGATAATAATCAGCCTCTTTTTGCAAGTAATCCGCCTGACTAAAAGACCCCTCACTTGCCCAACCTGCGGCTCTTTCCTCGTAATGCTTTGCCCAGCCTTCATTTCTAGAGGCTTCCGCATAATCGGGTGTCGCCTCACGAGGCATCACTTCAGCATGAAAATTGCTTGTGGATAAATGACTCTCAAAACTAGGCGTTTCAATATAGCTAGAATTGTGCAAGTGATCAAAATTAGACTGGAAATCACCACTAGAAAAAGAAACACAATCAGAATGTAAAATTGTGTTTGGATGCAAATCGTTTAAAAAACTGTGAGAATGTTGGTCAAGTCCCGGAGAGATTGATTCAACATGACTGGAATAACTTGAGTTTAAATCGTGATTAAGATCACTGAAGTTTTGCGCCGCATGATCAGTAACCGCATCTGGGAAATGATGAGTACCGACGATTTCCCCATAATTTAATGCGTCCATCTTTTGACCCTTTAGTTACTAAATTACAGTATCATCTGCCAAACTTAAAAAATCTGGTAAACCCTAAATAATGGTAATTATACACAAAAACAACGCTTTAGTCCAGCCTATAGCGATCGCCATTCTTATCGGTTAGCTTAATAATATGTTATTGTTAGGGTGCGTTAAAAGGGAATTTGTAACCCACCGAATTTTCAAGAATGGTGCGTTACGCTGTCGCTAACACACCCTACGTTTTCCGTTCTAATATTTCAACGCTTTTTCTGCTTGGAAATGTAGCAATAAACCATATTCCAAACCTTCAACTACAGCTTGATAAGAAGCTTCCAAAATGTTGGAAGAAACTCCTATTGTTGTCCAGCGTTGCTGACCATTACCCGATTCTACTAAAGCGCGGGTTTTTGCAGATGTTCCCGTATTTCCGTTGAGAATTCTGACTTTATAATCAGTCAACTCAAAATCAGCAATTTGTGGATAAAAATTCACCAAAGCCTTACGCAAAGCCGCATCTAAAGCCGCTACTGGTCCATTACCTTCGGCAGCTTCGAGAATATTTTTACCATTAACAGCTACCTTCACTGTTGCTAAAGAATTGGTAGTTTCTTTCATTTCTACCAAATCACAGTGAACTTGAAAACCTTTAACTTCAAAAAATAATTCTCTCAGTCCTAACGACTCATACATCAACAGAATAAAACTAGCTTCTGCGGCTTCAAATTGATAGCCTTGACTCTCCAATTCCTTCATGCGTTGAAGAATTTGTCTGGCTTGAGGATGATCCTTATCTAATTCAATTCCACAACTTCTAGCTTTAGCTAAAACATTACTTAAACCAGACTGTTCAGAAATGATAATACGGCGGTGATTTCCGACCAATTCCGGTTGAATATGTTCATAGGTTAAAGGATTACGTTCCACCGCAGAGACATGAATTCCCCCTTTATGAGCAAAAGCAGAAAGTCCGACAAAAGGTGCGTGTTCATCTGGTGCAAGATTGACAACTTCACTTACAAACCGACTAGCTTCTGTAAGTTGACTTAGCTGGTGTTCACCGATACAACTATAACCCAGCTTTAGTTGTAAATTGGGAATCACAGAACACAGATTGGCATTACCGCAACGCTCACCATAACCATTAATTGTCCCTTGTACCATATTAGCTCCAGCTATAACTGCTGCTAAGGCATTAGCAACCGCCATTTCTGAATCATTATGAGTATGTATACCTATTTGGGGAATTGTCCTTTGTTCTTGACTAATAACTAATGACAAATGACAAATGATTAATTCCACAATTTGCGAAACTTCATGAGGTAAAGTCCCACCATTGGTATCACATAAAACTAACCATTCTGCGCCGGCTGTGACTGCTGCATTGAGTGTCTGTAAGGCATAATCGGGATTTTGTTTATAACCATCAAACCAATGTTCAGCATCGTAAATTACCCGTCGTCCCTGAGAACGCAGATACTCGATGGTGTCACCAATCATGGCTAAATTTTCCTCCAGACTGGTCTTGAGACCGGCTGTAACGTGCAAATCCCAGGATTTACCGAAAATTGTTACCCAGTGTGTACCTGCCGCCAAAATCGCTTGCAGCATGGGTTCATCGGCGGCCTTGGTATGGGGACGACGAGTGGAACAAAAGGGGACAACTTCGGCTTGTTTGAGGGGATTTGCTTGAAGTTGCCAGAAAAATTCCACATCCTTGGGATTTGCTCCCGGCCAACCACCTTCAATAAAAGGAATTCCTAATTCATCAAGTTTGTGAGCAATGCGTAACTTATCTTCTATAGACACCGATAGTCCTTCCCGTTGAGTCCCGTCTCGGAGCGTAGTGTCATAGAGCCAAAGTTGATTGGAGGGAGTTATGGTCATAAGAATTTGGTGAACCTTTGCTTCAACACTGACACTTGAGAGACAACTTTGCGGCGATGTGCCAATATACAACAAAAAGCTATTTTGGTAATTTCAATATGCAGATTCAAAAATGTTAATAATGGCTAACATTTTTCTTGTTTTCCTGTGAAAGTGTTAGCACTACCAATTTATAGACTAACACGGTCTACCTGAACGCCACAAGCAGCGTAGAAGCTGCGAGGCTACTAACGACCTTTGTTAATAATTCAATTCTAGGCTGTTTTAATGCAAAAGACAACCAAGGGAAAGACTAAAATCCTGTTAAATATGAGTAGAGCTATTGGCATTTATGGTACTTGTGCGGTTAAAATAGAAGATGAGGTAGCCGAAGCAAATTGGCATGGGCAAACACGGCGTTCCTTTTCTCCCGATTCTCCTAAAAGTAGCCTATGTTTAGCTGATTAAACTCAGGTTTTAGGTGATATTAAGATAACCAAATTTAATGGGTTTTGGGATTAAGGTTCTTAATTAGTTTGGACACCAGAAGGTTTACAAGGAGAGGAATCAAGATGGGTAGATGGACACCCTTAATTTTAATGGCTGGCGGCGTAGCAATTTTATTAGGTACGTTACTAGGAATTAACTTTCCTATGGGCGGACAACAAACTGCTAATGTTCCCCAAGGACGCAGGGCATCTAGCGTTCTTCCAGCTAATATTAATGTTAATAGTGCTGCAAATGGTAATAATTCGGAAAATAATAGTAGTAATGAGTCAGAAACTTTAACTGGAAGCAATTCTGCTAATAATTCTGCTACTGAAAGTCGCCGTACCAGTGTAGCTCAAAGTAATGCTTCCACAGAGGCTACAAACAATTCTTCTAATACTACACAAGAAACGAGTGGTAGTAATAACAGTGCCAGTGCTACCAATGAAACTTCCAGTTCTAATAATGAAACTGCTACTACTAGAGACAGTAATTCAAATGCTAGTAGTAATGACAGTCAAGAGAAAAGACCAATTCGGGCTTTGTGGTAATGGGTAATGGGTAATCAATGTGATCCTAATTCCTAATTCCCAATCACCAATTAACAGCCCTGATAGGTTATTAGTTATTTACTGATGACTAATGACAAATGACTAATGACTAATGATGTTTTAATTATTGGTGGTGGTATTATCGGGTTGGCCTGCGGTGTTGAACTGAGATTACGGGGTGCAACTGTAACTGTGCTTTGCCGTGATTTTACTGCCGCAGCCAGCCATGCCGCAGCGGGAATGTTAGCTCCTGATGCGGAAAATATTACTAATGAAGCGATGTTGTCTTTATGTAGGCGATCGCGTAATTTATATTTAGACTGGACACAAAAATTAGAAGAGTTAACAACTTTAAATACAGGTTATTGGCCTAGCGGTATCCTGTCCCCAGTTTATCAACAACCTGAAAACCAGGCTCACAGAAACGCTAACTGGTTAGACCAAAAGACTATTAACCAATATCAATCAGGTTTAGGAACAGATGTTATTGGTGGTTGGTGGTATCCTGAAGATGGTCAAGTTGATAATCGGGCTTTAATTAAAGTCCTGCGAACTGCTGCTGAGTGCGTAGGTGTTATTTTTAAAGATGGAATTACCGTAGAAGCGATTTCTCAACAACAGGGAAAAGTTATCAGTATCCAAACTAATACTGGTGTTTTTCGCGCTGACCATTATCTGTTAGCTGCTGGTGCTTGGGGAAATCAATTATTACCTATACCAATCCGTCCCCGCAAAGGACAAATGTTGAGTTTGCGAGTCCCAGATTCTATTACTGAATTACCTTTAACCAGGGTTTTATTTGGTGAAAATATTTACATTGTCCCCCGCCGTAATCGTTCTATTGTGATTGGTGCAACTAGCGAAGACGTGGGATTTACTGGCGATAATACTCCGGGGGGAATTCAAAATTTATTACAATCAGCCATTCGACTATATCCGCAATTAGAGAATTATCCTCTCCAACAACTTTGGTGGGGATTTCGTCCAGCTACTTCCGATGAATTACCTATCTTGGGCAATAGTGATTGTGATAATTTAACTTTCGCTACTGGTCATTATCGGAATGGGATTTTACTTGCACCAATTACAGCTACATTAATTGCTGATTTAATTTGCGAACAAAAAACAGATCCTCTTTTGGCTAATTTTCATTATTCCCGCTTTTCTGCTGTGTCATCTACTACTACACCGATGTTAATTCATTCTACTCCTGCGGAACGCCGTAACTCAGAAATATCCGATTTAACTATTCAAGATTCACCATTAATTATTGCGGGGAAAAGCTTTAAATCTCGGTTAATGACGGGAACTGGTAAATATCGCAATATCCAGGAAATGCAGCAAAGTGTCGCTGCTAGTGGTTGTCAAATTGTGACTGTGGCTGTACGCAGAGTACAAACTAATGCCCCAGGACATGAAGGTTTAGCAGAAGCCTTAGATTGGACTAAAATCTGGATGTTGCCTAATACTGCTGGCTGTCAAACCGCAGAAGAAGCCATTCGAGTAGCGCGGTTAGGACGGGAAATGGCGAAGTTATTAGGACAGGAAGATAATAATTTTGTCAAGTTAGAAGTGATACCCGATGCTAAGTATTTATTACCTGATCCCATTGGCACTTTACAAGCAGCAGAACAGTTAGTTAAAGAAGGTTTTGCTGTATTACCTTATATTAATGCTGATCCGATGTTAGCCAAGCGGTTAGAAGAGGTGGGTTGTGCTACAGTCATGCCTTTAGCAGCGCCTATTGGTTCTGGACAAGGGCTGAAAACTACTGCCAATATTCAGATTATTATTGAAAATGCCCAGATCCCTGTGGTGGTAGATGCTGGTATTGGTGCGCCTTCACAAGCGGCTGAGGCGATGGAATTGGGGGCGGATGCGTTATTAATTAATAGTGCGATCGCATTGGCTGAAAATGCCCCAGCAATGGCTTATGCGATGAATCTGGCTACTCTTGCCGGTCGCATGGCTTATTTAGCTGGAAGAATGCCAATGAAAGACTATGCTAGTGCTAGTTCACCTTTGACGGGAACAATTACTGGATAGTTTTGTATTCAGATTCCCGACTTTTTAAAGAAGTTGGGGATCTAATTGTTTACATACTTTCTTCTAACACTTTACTTTTATATTTAATCAGATCACCAGTATCTTTACCATTTTGTTGTTTAAGGCGTTTTTTGAGTTTAATTTCTATAGAACTATTAATATCAGGAGTTGGATTTCTATTTAATACAATACGGGCATAAATTTTAAAATCTTGTATTTGATGAATTACTTTAGTTAGAGATGAATCTATTTGTGCAATTGCTTTTTTTAAATCATGACCTTTTAATTCTACAAAAAATGCTGATTTATCTTCACAGGATAAAATTAAAATTAAAATTAAATAATCACATCTTTCACCTTCTTTAATTAAACATGCATCTACCCTAACCTTACAAATGAGGGTATTTAAATCATCTGTAAAGTAAGTTTTTAATAAATTAATTCGCTCAACAAAAGATTTGGTAAAATGGTCTAAAGTATCTGGGTTTTTGATATCTTGGAGTTGTTCAGTTAAAGTGGACATCAAACTTCTACCAGCAGGAATAAATACAGGAGTGTGTGTTTCCTCAAATATATTATCAATGCGTGATTTGAAATAATTAAATTGTAATCTTCTATTTGATTCTAGTTCTCATAATTCTTCTAATGATTTAAATTTATTCTGTTGTTCTTTAGAAATGATTTTGTAATTTGAAATTTCTGTGATTAGCAAATTTAATTCATTTTCTAAAGTAAAGCTTAATTCTATATCTAGATAAGCTTCATCTCTATATTTATAAATTGTTATATGCTTTTCGGTTGTATATTGATATTCTAACCAAAATGATTTACAATCTGTGTTAAGCCCAAAATATTGGAAAAAATTTAATTTTATAAGATTTAATACATCATATATATAACGATGTGGAAGATTTTCTAGATTATAGGCATAGATATGGTTAAGTATTTCATCTTTTAAAGATTTAAATATAAAAATTGATTTACTAATTGTGCTTTTGCCACTTGCTTGGGGACCGATTAACAGCATTACATCTGTTACATCAGCCTCAAACTTTTTCACTGGTCCAAAATTTTCTATAGATATTCTTTGCATAATTATGATATTTCGATTTAGATTCAAACAATAAAGCACTATTAACAGTTTAGCAAAGTCTTGATTATATATAGATATTCCTGTGATTTAAGTTCGCACTTAATTAAGATTGAATTCTCTTCCTGAATTAGCAGTAAGGTAAAACATGATTTTGCATAAATTGTCTATTTTGTCAAGATATAAGCCAAAATATCAGAAATTTTGATTCATGTAATTATTTGTTTATTTTTATGAGAGTGATGCAAAATTTATGTACCATTAAGTAAAGAAAGATAATAAGGAATCAATTCATGCCCTACACGAACGAAGAAGGCGGCCTTCTCAATAATTTTGCTAAAGAACCTAAGGTTTATCCAGCTGAACCACCTACAAACAGCCAAAAGCTTACTTATATTATCTTAGGAATTGCAGCGGCACTTTTAGTTGGGGGGGTAATTTTTGTGGCCGTCTCTGTTTCTAATGTCAGTTAATTGCCAAAATATCCTATAAATCTTGACTTTGCCTGAGATCAGGTTCTTATTTTCATCAAGAGCCTGATTTTTTTGCTAGAATAACAAAATACAAGTATAATTATAGTTTTTTTGACATTCTAGCCCAAAAAACTTGATTCATCCTGAAAAGAACACATTTCTATGAAAATCAAAGTTATGAGATGTGACATTAATATTTAATTTATTCAGTCAGGATGTATACAGAAAAAAGGGCTAAAACCCAACTAAATACAAGCGTGAATGAAACTGTACACACAGAAAACATTAGTTTGAATCGGCAAGTATATCAACGCCTAAAACTTGCCCTCAGTCTGGGTTTACGTAGACAAATTTTCTTTGCTATATGTGATGATTTACATTTAAGAAATCGAATAGCAGCCCGATTACACTCAACTCTTGCCTATCCAGTGGGTAAAGTGTTATATCATCGAGCCAATGCGGGAGACCTTAGCACACCAGCTTATCCGCGATTAGTCACTTTACGTTTAAATTTGAGTGATCCTAATCCCATAGCGCAAATTAATCAATGGTTAGCTAATTATCCACCTCCACTGATTGGGGGGTCAACAGATCATCCCGGCCGTCCCTTACCAATCCCAGGATTTCAGATTGTGGGGGTGGAAATGCTGACTAAAGAACCAATAGCAGGACAACGGTTGTTTTTGAATTATCTGCGGTTAGGTGAACAGCATTTATCTGGTCATGAATCTAGTCGCTTTTTAGAATCTAGTTTGTTATTTTGGGTTTCTCGTCCTTGGTTGTCTGCAATTCAGCAATCAGCGCCCAAATTTTGGCATTGTCGGACAGGTGTATTTGTATTTGCGGGAGAACCAACACCAACCATAGAGAATAGAGGTTATTCAGAAGTTTTAGCAGATTCTCGGAGTTTAGAACGGGAAAATTTGGATCATTTAATTGTTGATGAGGAGAAAGTTTCTCAAGATATCCAACAAATAAATCAACCGGATTTACCTGTAACTGCAAGTACGGATTTATTCACACAAACACCAGAAATATCTGCTGTTGAATCTCCTCAAATCATCAATAATCAAAGCTTATTTCCCTTATCTCATATTAATCAAGAGTTACAAAGATTAATTCAGGAAACAATTAATGCTGATGATAGGGATCAAGTTCAACAAATACTTCAAGAAATTGAACAGTTACATATTCAAAATGCTAAAGTCAAAGAATTAGGAATCGCTTATCAGCATCTTGGTAATTTCTATCGGTTGCAGATTGAACAAGGACAAGCAAGCGTAGAAAACTTAATGATAGCAATTCTGGCTTATCAAGAAGCAGTTACCCAGGATGAAAATTCTCCACAACTTCCAGATATTTTGAATGATTTGGGGACACTTTACTGGATGTTACACCGCATCCCTGATAATTATGAAGAAGCAAAAATTTATATTCAGCAAGGTATAGATTTTTATAAATTAGCACTCAAGCTGATTACAGGTGATACTCAGCCAGAAACTTATGCGCGTATTCAAAATAACTTGGGTACTGCCTATGGTGATTTGTCCCGGTTTGCTGACGCGGTGGAAAACTGGAATTTGGCAATTGTTGCCTACAATGAAGCACTGCGTTACCGACAAGAGGAGATAGATCCATTAAAATATGCTGCTTGTCAAAATAATTTAGGTACAGCATACTGGCATCTAGGACAGTATAATCGGCCTATGGAACATCTGACAAAAGCGATCGCTGCTTATAAATTAGCAGTTGTTTACTATCCACCGACAGATGAACCCCTAAAATATGGCATGATTCAAAATAATATTGGTACGGCTTATTGGAATCTTTCCCAATATGAACAACCCATAGAAAATCTCCAGTTAGCAATTCAGGTTTATAATGAAGCATTAAAATATCGCACATCTGCTGATGTTCCCCAAGCCTATGCTGCTACTCAAAATAATCTCGGTATTGCTTACTGGCATCTAGCAAATCAGCCAAAAACAACAAAGGAAGATCAACAAAAACTCATAAAATTATGTATTCATGCTTATGAAGAAGCTGTAAATATAGCTCACTCACAGATTAGTGTACCTTTAAATTTTGATTTATATGTGACACACAATAATTTAGCATTAGCTCATCATGATTTAGTGACAAATGTATCCTTTAATGGTGATAAAAAAACACTTTCTCAACATTTAGAAGCTGCTTTAGAAAATCATTTACACGCGTTAAGCGGATTTGATAGACAAACAGAAAACTATCAAACAACAATCAGCTACATTATTAGCACAATTCAGGCTTTCCATAATGAGTTAGGAATTCAAGGACAAAATTTAGCCTTGTCCAAACTTCCAGGACAATTACTACCAGATGTTTTGCCGAAGTTATAACTTGATAGCCGAATTTTTTAACCTCCTCTTCCTTTGCTCCTTTGTGCCTACCCTTCGGGATCTCTAAGAGAAATTGCGCGAAACTCTTTTAAAGTGTAACTCATTTACTTGCATTAGTCCTGTAATTAATAATTGGTGATATGAAAGAAATAGTTTTAGGGGTTCGCAATCTACAAGTTGAATTTATCAGTGATAGCAGTAAAGTTACAGCTATTGATGATATTAGCTTCGAGTTATATCAAGGTGAAACGCTAGGAATCGTGGGAGAGTCTGGGAGTGGAAAATCAGTTACAGCTTTAGCAATTATGGGTTTGTTGCAATATCCTGGAAAAGTGACTGGAGGGGAAATTTTCTTTTCGCGGACAAATGGCCAAACCCTGGATTTATTAACATTATCACCTCAAGAAATGCAGCTTTATCGAGGTGGTGATATTGCGATGATTTTCCAAGAACCAATGAGTTCTTTAAATCCGGTTTATAGTATCGGGTTTCAGTTGCAAGAAGCAATTATGCGACATCAAAATGTGAATGCAATTGCAGCAAAAAGAATTGCGATCGCGGGTTTACAAGAAGTTAAACTTTTACCTAGTGATGAACAAATTCAAGAACAGTATCTTGAGCATGATTTGTCTACATCAGGTAGTTTTAAATTAGCGCAGTTGGTAAAAGAACACAAAGAAGCAATGTTAGATCGCTATCCTCACCAACTATCAGGAGGACAATTACAACGGGTAATGATTGCAATGGCGATTTCTTGTAACCCATCCGTATTAATTGCTGATGAACCAACTACAGCTTTAGATGTGACAGTGCAAGCGACAATTTTAGAATTATTGTATGAATTACAACAAAGTCGCAATATGGCAATGATTTTTATTAGCCATGATTTGGGATTAATTTCAGAAATTACTGACCAAGTAGCAGTCATGTATAAAGGTAAAATTGTGGAATATGGAACAGCGACACAAATTTTCAACAATCCCCAACATCCTTATACTAAAGGACTTGTAGCTTGTCGTCCGAGTCTGAATCGTCGTCCCCACAAATTGCTAACTGTTTCTGACTACATGAGTGTTACAGAAGATGAATTTGGCAAAGTCACAATTGGGACCAAAGAACCTAAGCAACCAACGGAAATTACTAAGGAAGAGATTAACCAAAGATTAGCAAATATCAGTTCCCAACCGCCTCTGTTGACAGTGTGTAACCTAGAAGTTGGTTTTCCAATCCGGGGAGTATTTGGAGAAACAAAGCGTTACCATAAGGCTGTAAATGGGGTTTCCTTTGATGTTTTTCCGGGAGAAACCCTGGGATTGGTAGGAGAATCTGGCTGTGGGAAAACTACTTTGGGTAGAACCTTGCTGCGATTAATCGAACCGATGAGCGGTGAAATATTATTTGATGGACAAAATATTACTCATTTGGTTGGGAAAAATTTGCAGCATTTACGACGGGAAATGCAAATTATTTTCCAAAATCCTTTTAGTTCTCTCAACCCCCGAATTAAGGTTGGGGAAGCGATTATAGAACCCCTGTTGATTCATGGTGTGGGTAAGTCGAAACAACAGCAACAAGCTAGGGTAGTGGAATTGTTAGAACGGGTGGGTTTAAGTGCAGATGATCAGAAAAAATATCCTCATCAATTTTCAGGTGGCCAACGTCAGCGGGTTTGTATTGCCAGGTCTTTAGCTTTAAATCCTAAGTTTATTATTTGTGATGAATCTGTTTCTGCTTTGGATGTATCTGTGCAAGCACAGGTCTTAAATTTATTGAAAGAATTGCAACAGGATTTTCAATTGACTTATATCTTTATTTCCCATGATTTAAGTGTTGTGAAATTTTTGAGCGATCGCATTTTGGTGATGAATCAAGGAAAAATTGTCGAATCAGGAACATCTGAAAGTATTTATTTAGAACCAAAAGAAGAATATACTCAAAAATTAATTGCGGCAATTCCTACAGGTAGTCCGGAACGAATCAGAAATCGGCATAATTAAATAATAGACATAGCATAGCAGTGAAAATTAAGGCGTTGCGGATTAATGAGATGGTCTTTATCTCACGCAAAGGCGCAAAGAAGAGGAGCTTTTCAATCGGGTGGCGTTATCCGACGCAGAGTTAGTGACCAAACGGATGTATCAACGATGACAATCATTGTTGCTGACGTTGCTGTTTGTAGTTGTAGTCATTATTCATATCTAAAATAGGGTTTGTTAAAACAGGCTGTTCATTTCTGAGGTACTGCATAATTAATTGTTGGAATAAATGAGTACCCATTTCCCGATATGGAGAAAGACGACCTTGATGATAACCTAAAGATTGAGCGTTTTTTTGTAAATATGGTAAAATGTGCAAATCTTCTTTGAGTAAATTGTTAAATACAGCAATAAGAGATTGAATATTTGCGGGAGATTTAACTGCTTCTATATTAGGAACTAGCCATTGCAGACGAATCCGAGTTTGTGATTCTCCCTGAGGATCAATTAGATAAATTACCGCAAAACTAGGCCCTAAAACCCAAGCAAAATTGGGAAAAAACGACATAATAGAACTACCGCCAATTTCTCTGGCATTTAGTCCTTCTAGATAAAGAGATGTCTGGAGATTGAGTAAGCTTTCTTCTTCGCCAATATAGGGTGTGTATTGTAAATAATAATGGTTTCTAGCTTCAACTTGAGTATGTTGATAATATTTGGCAATTAATGGATGTACTGTTGGTTCATGATAACTTTCCACATTATTTTCAACGAAAAACTTCCAATTACTTGGAGTCCAATAATCTTGACTATGAACTAACAGCCATTCCTGCAAACGGTAGTTTTGAAATAATTCTGGCAACTCACCCAACTGCACTATTAACGGTTGACAATTAGGGTCAAGATTGACAAAAATAAATTGCCCCCATGGAGAAATTTTAACAGATTTGAGCCGATGTTCTGCGAAGTCAAATCCGGCAACATTATCCATTTCTGGTGCGCCTTTTAAGTTACCATCTAAATCAAAAGTCCAGGCGTGATACAGACAAGTTAATTTGTGACATTGACCACTTTCCTCAGCAATAGGAGCAGCACGGTGAGGACAAACGTTAAAAAATGCTCGCAATTCACCTGCTTTATTCAGTAATATTACTAGCGGTTGTTCGGCAATGGTAACGGTGAAGAAAGAACCAGCACCATTCAATTGACTCAAGTGACCAACGTAATACCAGGCTTTACCAAAGATGCAGTTTTTTTCCCAGCGATAAATTTGGGGAGAGGTATACATTTGTGCTGGAAATGTCTTCCCGGCTTGTTGCAAATCCTGAGAGTGCCAATCTTCTATAATTTTGATGGGATTAGATGAGCTATTTTTTTCTAAATTAATCATGTCTAATGTTTTTGGGGGTTTTATTAAAAATGTATAAGTTTAAACTGCGTTCTCACAATCAGAAAAGCAAAACAATCTTAAAAATTCGGCGTTGCTGAAACCAGGTATGAATTTAAATGTAGAGACGTTCCATGGAACGTCTCTACAAGGGTTTGAATATCATCAAAAATTATTTTCATACATCAAATCAGCAACGCCAAAAATTCTAACTAAAAAATTCAAGTGAGAATATATACTTTGCTAAAATTTTAAACCCTGGGTTTGATGATAACATGGACAGATACTTCACGATTGTGAAATTTGCTAAACCGCTGATAAGCAATGAATCTTGATTCTGAAAATAAAGGTAGTATTCTTCTAGTAGACGATATTCCAGAGAATTTGCAACTGTTAAGCGATTTGCTGGTCAAGCTCGGCTGTACTGTCCGCAGCGTCACCAGTGGGCGCATGGCACTTAAAACCTTGAAGGTAAAGCAGCCAGATGTAATTTTGTTAGATATCAAGATGCCAGAAATGAATGGCTATCAGGTTTGTCAGGCTCTCAAAGCTGATGAGAATTTACGTAATATTCCGGTGATTTTTATTAGTGCTTTAGATGATGTCTTTGATAAAGTTACGGCTTTTAAATCAGGCGGTGTAGATTATATTACAAAACCTTTTCAAATTGAAGAAGCAGTAAACCAAAAAGTTTTTCCCAAAGAGCGATTTCTATAAAACACTGATGCTATTGCCAAAGATTTTGTAGTATAAGATACTTGTCAATTTCCAATGTTCTAACCAGTAGAAATCATATAGATAACAATTACTTATGATTAGCCGGGTAATAATTTCTTGACGCTAACCGGATGGAATATAAATGCTTTCAACGACTTGATATTTCCTCTGTAGGGCTTGAGATAAGAAGGCTAACATCTGTTTGAGTGTGAAAAGTGTGCGATAAATTAATCGACTACCTTTCCTTTTACGGCTGATTTTGAGCCATAGTAGATTCACCCAGATATTAACTAGAAGAAAGGATATTCCAATGAATAGTAATCTCAAAACTGGATTTTTGTTATTCGTCTTAATTCGACAAATATTTTTCAGACGATAACTAGTGGTCTGTCAGGTTTCTATTTGTGGATAAAGACGCTTGAGACGGATACGGGCATCCGCAGTTGTGAACTGCCAATCTACAGATTTTTGTGAATGATTGCGTTGAATATACCAAGCCGTTGTTTCTTGTTCTAAAGTTTCAATATCAGGAATCCGACGATCTAAGCATTGCCCCATGCACTCACCATATGAATAGCACCTTTATCTTTTCCTTTATCATATGAATGTCTTAACGTTTTGCCGTCTATTGCTATTATTTCTCCGGCTGTAATTTTATTTATTGATTTTATCCAACTCAAAAAACTATTCTGCAATTGTTGCGGGTCTATTCTCGCAAATACTCTGGCGAATGTATCATGAGATGGAATTCCGTTTGGCAGTTCTAAAAATTGCTTTAGCCATTCTTCTTTCTTTTTTCCATAAGTCTCCATCAATACACAACTATCTGCTCCACATATTACTGCACAAATGGCAATCGTGACTATATCAATTAATTCATGCCTTTTTGTCCGTTCTACTCTCTTATCTTCTAAATCTTTAAAGTGATCTACTATTGTGATTTTTGGTGGTAGCTTCATTTTCTGCTTTTATCTCTTTTAATTCAAAAGATAATACTACTTCATACCATTTTATTGATTCTTCTAGAAACGAAATTTACCATCAAATTTTCTTTACGTATGTTTATTACCTTAATACCAATCTACTGATATCATCCTTTTTCTGTATTCATATAAGTTACATTTTGTCAAAATAATTTAGATGCGTTTCCCCTGAACTTTACCCCCTCTTGTAAACCTCTCCCTGTGAACGGCCCTTGTAGGGGAGGGTCAGGGAGGGGTTTACAAGAGGGGTTTCATATTTGGTTAAACTATGAACCGTTTGCAGTATAGATATTGTAAAATAGTATTTGAGAGATTTTAGAGTAAATTCTATCTTCTTATTTATTTTTAGACGTACCTTAGCAAAGTTCCTCTCAAAGAGGCATTACGAATTATTATGGAACGTGGTCTTTTATGGTTGCCTTTGTTAGTAGCATTTTTTTGGTTAGCTTGGCAAGGTTCACAAGAATTTAAAAAACTCCAAACTTATCAAATTTGGGCAAAACAATTTGAACGATCTAAATATGATATTTATGCAGTATTAGCACAAAAAGGTGATGATATTACTTGGGGAAAACCCACGCCTAAAAGACTTATTCAACTAGAAACTTTTTCTTTATTGGATGTTCAAGAAATCCGCTTTTTGATCAATGGTAATGTTGTAGATATCGAAAATCCACCGCAAAAAGGTCGGAAAATAGAAATAGAGTTTTTATTAACTACTCCTAAATCAATTCGTGTTCCCTTTACAGAAGTTCCTCTCGCAGCAGAATGGGGTAAGTTTTTGCAAAGGACATTGAAGAATTTACAATCATAAAACTGTTGAAACTGGCTCAAACTAGATGAAAACTAATCACGCTATAAATATCGAAGTTAATTATTATGAGAATTAAGCAAATTTCTGTTATTGGCTTATTTGGAATTTTTAATCATGTAATTCCGTTGAATATGGATGATAGAATCACTGTCATTCATGGTCCCAATGTTGTAGGAGAATTAATTTCAGGCACTTAAAGCTTTGAATCTGCCCCATCAAAAGAAAACATTACAAAATCGTTAAATTTACTTATTGATAAAGTTGCAGAAAATAATGCGGCTGCATTTTCTCGTCTTATTGGAGTACCAAAAAATAGTTTGTGGATGTGGCAGTCTACTAACACCTTGCCGGAACTAAACATACTTCTGAAGATTTGTTACAAATTAGAGATATCATTGGTAGAATTTCTTACTCCAAAAAATCTAATCACTAAATCTTTTACAAAAATCTCGCAGAAGTACCTCCAACTGTCTCGTACACCAAGGGTATCGCCAAAAGCTTTTGACCAATATCAGGTAAAAGATGCTTTACTAGCAATACTTGCAGGTAATGAAGAACCACCACCAACGATGGAAGAAGTTGCAAAGCGTTTAGGTCATCATACAAGAACTATTTCTAGACATTTTCCAGATTTGTGTAGTGCTATTTCTGCCAAGTGCCGTGATTACAAGAAAGCTTGTCATATCAAAAGCATGGAAAAATTGTGTAGCGAGGTTAGAGAAATTGTCCTGAATCTTAATACTCAAAGTGTGTATCCAACAGAAACTGCAGTTTCTCAATTAATGACAAATCTGGGGTATTTTAGATACAAACAAGTCCGTGCTGCTTTTCATGATGCACGACGTGAGCTTGGTTTGTAAGCTGTTAGAGTTTTACCTATTAGCTTCAAAAACTAAACCCACAACTTTGCCGGATTGAATCGGAAGCATAGGCTTGCCGTCTCGGCAAAGATATGGGTTTAGTCACAAATTGCTATGTAAAGAGAATTTTGTTTTAAATGGGCAGTACCAGACTCGAACTGATGACATCCTGCTTGTAAGGCAGGCGCTCTACCAACTGAGCTAACCGCCCGTTTCTTTCACTTAATCAATATAGCATAGTCTCATTAAATTTTGCAAGTCTTTTGATAAAAACTTTTTTGGATTATGAGAAAATCTGATTTGCACGGTATTGAGCTACATTAACTCAGGATTTAACTTGTAATTTTATATTTTTAATTTCCGAAAATGCCCTCTGGTCAAACGCATGATCGTATTACTATCTGGTCTATGCCTGTGGTGGCGGGTGTAACTTTAATTTCCACTCACAGCAGTAATATGACTTTGTTGGTGGCAGGTGGGTTTATGTTTGGGGGGCTGATGTTTGCTCCCGATTTGGATATTTACTCCCGGCAATTTCAACGTTGGGGTTTTCTGCGGTGGATTTGGCTACCTTATCAAAAAAGTCTGCGTCATCGGTCTTTTTTATCTCACAGTCCGATTATTGGCACGATTTTAAGGGTGATATATCTAACTACTTTTTTGGCACTTGTGGCCATTGTAGTTGTGATAATTTTCACCAAGTTGGGAAATGTGGCTTGGAACTGGGGGGAAGTTTGGGGAAGTTTGGGGAAGACTATCTATATATATTATGGAGAATTTTTTGCCCTATTTATCGGCTGTGAATTGGGGGCAATGAGTCATTCTTGCAGTGATTGGACTGTTTCTGGTTATAAGCGATGGCAAAAACAGGGTATTCAAGGTTTACTTCCTCGTGGCAAAATTAAGAAACGTAAAGCTACTCCCAGTCGTCGCAGTGTGAAAAAGCGGTAAAAAATATGGAAGTTAATCAAACCTTGCTGGCGTTACAAGAATTAATTGATGTGGTGGCAAAATTAAGATCCTCTGAAGGTTGTCCTTGGGATTTGGCACAAACCCCGGAAAGTCTTATTCCTTATGTGATTGAGGAGGCTTATGAGGTGGTAGACGCAATTCAAACAGGGGATAGAAAAGCTATTTCTGAAGAATTAGGTGATTTATTATTACAAGTAGTATTACAAGCACAAATTGCCAGTGAAGCGGGTGATTTTTCTTTGCAAGAAGTTGTAGAAGGTATTTCTCAAAAGTTAATTCGTCGTCATCCTCATGTATTTGCTGATGTGAAAGTGGCAAGTATAGATGAGGTACACAAAAATTGGGAAACCATCAAAGCGGCGGAAAAAGGCGAAATTGTAGAAACCCAAAAACTCAGCGACAAACTTCATCGTTATCGCCGTAGTCTTCCGCCATTAAATGCAGCCATGAAGATATCTGAAAAAGCTGCTAAGGTTGGCTTTGAGTGGAATAATGTAGATGAAGTGTGGGGCAAATTCCACGAAGAATTAGGGGAATTTCAACAAGCTTTAGCAGCAGAAACTAAAGAAAGACAAGAATCAGAATTAGGTGATTTACTATTTGCCATTATTCAAGTTGCCAGATGGCATAAACTTGATCCAAGTGCAGGTTTACAAGGTACAAGTCAGCGATTTATTCACCGCTTACAAAAAATGGAAGATGTGATTGATCGTCCGCTTTCAGATTACAGTTCAGAAGAATTAGACGCACTTTGGCAACAGGCTAAAGCTAAACTTGCTAAAGAGTAAATAACAATATAAACAACTTACTACCAGGGATTAACAATCATTGTAAAAGCAGACCAATAGAAGGGGTGGGAAAAACTTTCATCTCCCAATTCTGTTAATTCTGATGAAAGTTGTAAATCCTCTCTATATCCTTGTAATTTACCCATTTTTAAGCTCACTTCTCCTTTCAGCATAGAAATTTGTGCTTGTCGAAGTGCCTCTGCTTTGAGGGGTATTTTTTGCAAATTTTGATAAAATTCAATCATCAAGGCCATTCAAGGCCATTGTTCCCAAATCACTAACATTCCACAGACTTGCTAAAACAGATTTCACTCCTGACTTAACTCCCAAGGCAGTTCGACAAGCACTTAAAACTAATAAATCTACTGGTGGTTGATCCAATTTTAATTTTTCAATTTCATTTAATTCTACTTTTTCATTACCCCATAACTGAATATAAGACTGATTAGGTTTTCCTGGATTGAATTCTGCATGAGTAGCTAAATGAATGATTCTAAAAGGATGTTTTTGTCTTTGTTCTTGTAAGTTTTTGATCGTAAATTGTTGATTGATAAATTTTTGTCCTGACCATATTTGTGTGATTCTTTTCAATTCTACTGGTACTGCTAGTAAAGATTCAAGTTGAGAAAATTCGGACGCACCCATGGACAAAATTTGCGAGTTTTTAATCGAATTATAGTCAGATTTCATCAAATTAAAAGCTGCTCGAAAGGTAGTTGAAACTTTTCTGGTGCTGTTTCTTGTTCTTGCGCTTTTCTATACATTTTAATACGCTTTCGTACAAGGGTTTTTACCCATTTTAACTCTTTTTCTTGCACCTTTTCATCTTCTATCCCTCAAGTCATTGATTTGTCACGATTCTATGTTTATTCATCAAGCCCTAAATAGTGTTTGATGTAAGTCAAAGTTTGTTTCATAGAGATAAATACGCCCCGATTCAATTTTTGCCATGTCCAATACATCATTAATTAATGCTAGTAAATATTCTCCACTACGATTAATAATATTGATATTTTCATGTTGAGATGGGTTAAGGGTGCTATCTCGATTCATGATTTGGGCAAACCTAAAATTGCGTTTAATGGTGTGCGTAATTCGTGACTCATAGTTGCGAGAAATTCACTTTTCGCAACGTTAGCAACTTCTGCTTGTTCTTTAGCTTTTTGTAATTCTATTGTGCGTTCTGTGACTTTTTCTTCCAAATTTTCAAAAGATTCTGCTAATTCCGTTGCCATTTGGTTAAAGGAATGGGAAAGCATTGTTAATTCTTTAATGCCTTTAATTTCGATTCGAGCATCTAATTTACCTCCAGCGATCGCAGCCGCAATTTCGCTTAAATTCTGAATTGGTTGGGACAACCATCTCGACGTAACAGTACCAATAAAAATAGCAATTATTAATGAGACAATACAAAGCAAAATTGTGGTGCGGGTATTGGCATTAACCTGCGCCATAAAATCAGACTCAGGGACAACAACTACTACTATCCAATCTAATCCATAACGATCACGCCAAGGAGTTAGGTGCAAAAAGTGGCATTTACCTGCATAAATAAAGTTTGCTGTTTGATATTTAGCCCACATTCAGCAGGTAATTTAAGACAAAAAATAATATTGGTGGGAAGATGCACCAAAGAACTGCAAAATTATTTTTGTCTATCTGTGACTTTAATAGAAGATTTAATCCCATTGATAAAACGAGAGCGATCGCTGACCCAAGTAATTACCTGACGAGAGTTAACAATGCGATATTCATCACAGAAATAACCTGTCGTTTTAATCGCCATTTTTGCTTCCTCAATTTTTCTGCGATCATCAGGATGAATAGTATCTATTAATAAACGAGGGGATTTAAAAAATTCATTAATTGAATAACCATAAATTTTTTCAGCAATGGGGTTAATATACAACAATTGTAAATTATCTATGGAAGTAGAAACTAAAACATCTTCTAAGGAATTAAAAATACTCTCTAACCGTTGTTCTATAGCTTGACGTTCCTTAATTTCCTTTTCTAATGCTTGATTAAGCTTAACTAATTCAGCAGTCCGTTTCTCTACCTTTTTTTCTAATTGCTGATTAAGTTGTTCAATTTCTGTTTTAGCTGCTTGTAATTCTAATTGATGTTGAATCCGAATTAAAACTTCCTCAATTTGAAACGGTTTAGTGATGTAATCTACACCTCCTACATTAAAAGCCTTAGTTTTATCAAAAGCATCATCTAACGCACTTAAAAAAAATAACTGGAATCTTACAAGTAAGTTGATTTGATTTTAAATGCTTACAAACTTCATAACCATCCATCTCTGGCATATTAATATCTAGTAGAATTAAATCAGGAGAAGTAGTTTGTAGTGCCATAAAAGCCATCGTCCCATTTTTAGCACAATGAATTTGAAAACCTTCTCCACTTAAAGCAGTAGATAAAACTCGTAAATTATCGGCAAAATCATCTACAATTAGGATGATTTTTTCAGCGTTAGAAAATTTATTTGTATTTATAAAATTTGGCTCTACCGGACTTAGTATGCTAAACTGGAGGGAACTCTTAACTGGGAACAGG
>JBAXRM010000067.1:0-21582 GCA_037131225.1 Nostocales cyanobacterium ELA583
GAAGGGGGGTTTCAAAGCCTCTCCCCGCTTCGGGGAGAGGTTTGGAGAGGGGTTTGTTTATACATTAAAAACTTTTCAAACACCCTCTAAGGAAATTAACTAGTATCAACAAATTGTAATTACCTTAACAGAAATTTTAGGACTAATGCAGGAAATTGATAGAATTATTCGCGGTTTTTCCATAAAGTAAAAACTGGTAATATTAACCAATATTAATTCCCTATCTACATTGCAAACCCAAAATATCCCCCATTTACCCCTTTCCCCTCATGGTGCAAAAATAATATTAGGAAACAATATTACACCCGAACAATTAGTAATTCCTCTTGCACCCACTCCCACAACAATGTTTGGACCACGTGCAGCTTGTTTATTATCACCAACTGGACCATTATGGGTAGCAGATACAGGACATCATCGTTTATTAGGGTGGCACAATTTACCCACAGAGGATAATCAACCTGCTGACTGGATAATAGGACAACCAGACTTTTATACTGAAGGACAAAACGCCAAAGGTACACCAGGAAAATCTACATTTAGTGTGCCTACAGGTATTTGTAAATGCGGTAATGGTTTAGCCGTTGCAGATGCTTGGAATCATCGCGTTTTAATCTGGTATAATATCCCAAAAGATAGTCATATTCCCGCAGATTTAGTATTAGGACAAAATAACTTTATTGATAATATACCTAACAGGGGAAGTCAACAACCTGCGGCGAATACACTACATTGGCCTTATGGTATTTTCTGTTATGAAAATAAATTATTTGTAGCTGATACTGGAAATCGTCGGTTATTAATTTGGAATCAATTACCCACAGAAAATGGCCAACCTGCGGATATCGTTTTGGGACAACCAGATATGATATCACGCAATGAAAATGGGGGTGGTTCTCCTACTGCTTCCAGTATGCGTTGGTGTCATGATATCACCCTTTGGGAAGATAATTTAGTTGTCACTGACGCTGGTAATAACCGGGTAATGATTTGGGAGGGAACACCAATAGAAAATAATACCCCTTGTGCGGTGGTTTTAGGACAAAAGAACTTCAATTTTGTAGAATTGAATCAAGGGGTTTATTTCCCAACTGCAAGTAGTTTAAGTATGCCTTATGGGGTAGATATTGCCGGAAATTGGTTAATAGTTGCGGATACAGCTAATTCCCGTTTGTTAGGATGGAAGAAACAAGAATCTATTTTATTATTGCAGGGTGCGAACGCTGATGGTGTGATTGGACAAGATAACTTTACAAATAAAAGCGAAAATCGTAATTTTGGACTACCAACGAGACGAAGTTTAAATTGGTGTTATGGAGTTAAGGTTTGTGGGGAAACTGCGGTGGTTTCTGATTCTGGGAATAATCGGGTTTTGATTTGGAAGTTTTAATTATTTCGCGCAAAGACGCAAAGGGGCAAAGACGCAAAGATGAGAATAGAGGAAGTTAGAGTTTGTGGGACTGTTCAAGGTGTAGGTTTTCGTCCTACTGTTTATCGTTTAGCAAAGTTTTACAGGTTAAAGGGTGATGTTTGTAATGATGGTGCAGGGGTGTTAATTCGGGTTTCTGGTAGTGAAAAGGAAATAACGGATTTTGTAGAGAAGTTATATGAAGAATGTCCTCCTTTAGCAAGAATTAATCAGGTGATTAGAAGTCTTTATTTGGGGGAGTTTAAGTTTGATGATTTTGTGATTTCTCCTAGTATTAATAGTGTGGTGAAAACTGAAGTTTCTCCTGACGCTGCAACTTGTCCCCAATGTCAAAAGGAGATTTTTGATCCTTTTAGTCGTTATTTTCGTTATCCTTTTACTAATTGTACTCATTGTGGTCCAAGGTTGAGCATTATTCGCGCTATTCCCTACGATAGAAATAACACCAGCATGGTAAATTTTTCGATATGTAAGGAATGTGAGCAGGAATATCAAGATGTAGAAAATCGTCGTTTTCATGCTCAACCTATCGCTTGTCATGTATGTGGACCTCGTGCATGGTTAGAAAGGTCTGACGGTAAACCAGTTATCTCTGATATGTTTTCTATGTTGGATGATGTGGATGCTGTTTGTACTTTATTACAAAAGGGTGAAATTGTTGGTATCAAAGGTTTAGGGGGTTTTCATTTAGCTTGTGATGCAACTTTAGAAAATGCAGTTATAAAACTTAGAAATCGGAAAAAACGTGATCATAAACCTTTGGCTTTAATGGCAAGAGATATTAATATTATTTCTGAATATTGCCATATTAGTGATTTAGAAAAAGAATTATTAACAAGTCCTGCTGCACCAATAGTTTTATTAAATATTAAAGATACTAGTAAGTTAGCATTTTCTATAGCACTAGAACAAAAAACACTGGGTTTTATGCTACCTTATACGCCTCTACATCATTTAATTCTCAGGAGAATGAAAGTACCAATAGTATTAACTAGTGGCAATATTTCTGATGAACCACAATGTATAGATAATGAAGATGCAAAAAATAAATTATCGAAAATAGCTGATTATTTTCTGTTTCATAATCGAGATATTGTCAATAGAGTAGATGATTCAGTTGTTAGAGTTAATGACAATCAAATTCAAATCCTCAGACGGGCTAGAGGATATGCACCAGCACCGCTTAAATTATCACCTGGATTTGCCAAAATACCGCCAATTTTAGCAATGGGTAGTGAGTTAAAAAATACCTTTTGTTTATTACGAGAAGGAGAAGCAATTTTATCACAACATTTAGGAGATTTAGAAAATGCAGCCGCATTTAACGCTTATCAAGAAACATTGAATTTATATTTAAACTTATTTGCACATAAACCAGAAATAATTGCTATTGATAAACATCCAGAATATCTATCGTCTAAACTTGGTAAAGAACTAGCAACGGGTAACAAAATTAAATTAGAGGAAATTCAACATCATCATGCCCATATAGCAGCTTGTATGGCAGAAAATCAAATTTCTCTAGATACAAAACCCATTTTAGGAATAGCATTTGATGGTTTAGGTTATGGTGAAGATGGTAAATTATGGGGTGGAGAATTTCTATTGGCAGATTATCAAAATTTTCAACGTTTAGCGACATTTAAAGCAATGGCAATGATAGGAGGAGAACAGGCAATTTATCAACCGTGGAGAAACACATACTCTCAACTAATTAATGCTTTTACTTGGGAGGAAATAACAGAAAAATACAGTGATTTAGAAATAATCAAATTTCTAGAAAATAAAAATCCTCAACTACTCAACCAAATCATAGAAAAAGGGATTAATTCCCCCTTAACATCATCCGTAGGCAGATTATTTGATGCAGTAGCAGCCGCCATAGGTATTTGTCCAGAAAAATGCAGTTATGAAGGACAAGCAGCCATACAAATGGAAGCAATAGCTGATCTAAATATCTTAAATAATGATAAAGAAACTCTAAATTATTCCTTTAACTTAGAAAAATCAGATAATATTTATTATATAGATACATCTCCAACATGGCGAGAAATCCTCAATGATATCAAACAGCACATTTCATCATCAGAAATAGCTGCAAAATTTCATAAAAGTTTAGCAATTGCCATTGTCACAACAGTTAAAAAACTGAGACAAGAACATGAATTTCATCAAATAGCATTAACAGGAGGAGTGTTTCAGAATCAAATTTTATTACAACAGGTAAAAATGCGACTAGAAAAATTAGAAATTAATGTATTATCTCATAGTATAGTACCTACAAATGATGGTGGATTATCACTAGGACAAGCCGTAATTGCAGCCGCTAAATACTTAAAAGAAATAACATAAAAATCTTTGTCGTCTCTGCGCCTCTGCGTGAAATAAATCTTAAAAAAGGAAAATACAAATGTGTTTAGGAATACCCGGACAAATAACAGAAATAACCAATCATGAACACAAACTAGCACTAGTTAACATTGGAGGAGTCATAAGACAAATAAATATAGCTTGTATAGTAGACGAACAACACCCTCCCGAAAAATGTATAGGAGATTGGGTATTAGTTCACGTTGGTTTTGCAATGAACAGAATCAACGAACAAGAAGCAGCAGAAACATTACAACTATTGCAAGAAATAGCCCAGTCCTACACTTAAAAACTCATTTCTTCCTTTGCGTCTTTGCTCCTTTGTGCCTTTGCGCGAAACAAAAAATATGAAATATGTAAACGAATTCCGCAACCCCCAAAAAGCCCAAGCCCTCCAAAAAGAAATCCAAAAACTCAGCCAACAAATAGACAAACATATAAAAATAATGGAAGTATGTGGAGGACATACTCATGCTATTTTCAAATACGGAATTGAAGAATTATTACCCGATAATATCGAATTAATTCATGGGCCTGGTTGTCCAGTTTGTGTCATGCCTAAAGGTAGAATAGACGATGCGATCGCCCTTTGTCAAAATCCTCAAATCATCTTTACCACATTTGGCGACGCAATGCGCGTACCTGGTGCAAAAACCAGCCTCTTACAAGCCAAAGCTCAGGGTGCAGATATTCGCATGGTTTACTCACCCTTAGACAGCCTCAAAATAGCCAAAGAGAACCCCAATAAAGAAATAGTCTTCTTTGGTTTAGGCTTTGAAACTACTGCCCCCAGTACCGCATTTACCATACTCCAAGCAGCCGCAGAAAATATAACTAACTTTAGTATGTTTTCTAATCATGTATTAGTAATTCCTGCCCTTCAAGCATTATTAGAAAATCCAGATTTACAACTTGATGGTTTTGTTGGTCCTGGTCATGTAAGTATGGTTATAGGTACAGAACCTTATGAATTTATTCCCCAAGAATATCATAAACCAATAGTTATTTCTGGATTTGAACCATTAGATATATTCCAATCAATTTGGATGTTATTAAAACAAATAGTAGAAAATCGTTGTCAAGTTGAAAATCAATATAATCGCTTAGTAGAAACAGCCGGAAATAAAAACGCATTAACAGCTATAAATCAAGTTTTTACAGTGCGAGAAAAATTTGCCTGGAGAGGTTTAGGAGAAATCCCCAATTCCGGTTTTAAAATTCGTGCAGAATACGCCCAATTTGATGCAGAAGCTAAATTTACAATTCCTAACTTAACAGTAGCAGATCATAAAGCTTGTCAATGTGGAGAAATTCTCAAAGGAGTTTTAAAACCTTGGCAATGTAAAGTATTTGGAACAGCTTGCACACCAGAAACACCCATTGGAACTTGTATGGTTTCCTCTGAAGGTGCTTGTGCCGCGTATTACAAATATGGGCGACTTTCAACTATGGCAAAAAGAGATAAATCAGGTGTATCTCCCGAAGTTCTATCAGTCTAAATTGCACAATTTGAGGAAAATTATATGGCTTATGTAACTATCCGAATTAGTCAGGGTAACTCCATAGAAAGAAAGCGAAAATTAGTCAAGGCTGTGACTGATGCTTTAGCCTCCACTTTAGATACTAAATCAGAGTCAATAATTATTCATGTTGAAGAAATTGAACGAGAAGATTGGGCAGTTGGTGGTGTTTTACAATATGACAAAAACAACAATAAGCGCGAAGATAGAGACGACAGAAATGATAGAGACGACAGAAATGATAGAAAAAATAGGTAACTAGTTGAAAATGACAGGCATATTGCCTGTCGAAAATACAAAATTTATAGTTATAAAAAAATTTAAAAATGACAATTATTCCCAATCAAAATCCACTGTTTCAAAAAATTGAGCAAGTCCGTCGTCGGCAGGGAAAAGTCCGCGATACCCATATTAATCTCGCCCATGGCAGCGGTGGTAAAGCCATGCGTGACTTAATAGATGATGTATTTGTCAAAACCTTTAATAATCCTATTCTTGCCCAGTTAGAAGACCAAGCAACATTTGATTTAGCCAGTCTTTCCCAATATGGGAATAGATTAGCATTTACCACGGATTCCTATGTAGTAGACCCCTTATTTTTCCCAGGTTCAGACATAGGAGAACTAGCAATTAATGGTACAATTAATGATCTAGCAGTGAGTGGTGCAAAACCTTTATATCTCACCTGTAGCATGATTTTAGAAGAAGGTTTACCAGTAGAAACATTACGCCGTGTAGTTTCCAGTATGCAGAAAGCCGCACAAAAAGCTGGAGTGCAAATAGTTACAGGAGACACAAAAGTTGTTAATCGTGGTTGTGCCGATAAACTATTTATTAATACTGCGGGAATTGGTATAATTGCCCCAGGAATTAATATTTCTCCCCGCAATATTCAACCGGGAGACGTGGTAATTATTAATGGTGAAATAGGAAATCATGGAACAGCCATTTTAATTGCTAGAGGAGAATTAGCATTAGAAACAAATATAAAAAGTGACTGTCAACCATTACATGAATTAGTTGCTGAAATTATCAAAGTTTGCCCCCAAATTCATGCCATGCGAGATGCAACTAGAGGAGGTTTAGCCACAGTATTAAATGAATTTGCCCTTACAGCAAACGTAGGCATACGCATTAATGAAAATGCAATTCCTATTCGAGAAGAAGTAAATGGAGTCTGTGAAATATTAGGTTTAGAACCTTTGTATTTAGCTAACGAAGGAAAATTAGTCATAGTTGCACCACCTGAAAAAGCTGATTTAATTTTATCAACAATGCAAAATCACCCCACAGGAAAACAAGCATCTATCATAGGTGAAATTATCCCCACACCACCAGGAATAGTTCTCTTAAAAACAGCCTTTGGTGCAGAAAGAATAATTGATATGCTAGTAGGAGATCAACTTCCACGAATTTGTTAATTTTATGAATCAGTGATATAATGCTAGACAATAATTATTTGCAATCAGAAAATAACTAAGTAATTATGGAAACAATCAAAAAGAAAAAATATATTTATTGGCAAGATGAGGATATGTTTATCGGTTACTTAGAAGAATATCCTGATTATTGGACACAAGGAAATTCTTTAGAAGAACTCCAAAACAATTTATTAGATTTGTATCACGAATTTAGCAGTGATAATATTCCGGCTATTAGAAAAGTAGCGGAGTTAGAATTATTGTGAAAAGGAGAGACTTAATTAAACAATTAGAAGAAATAGGTTGTATTTTTATCAGACATGGTGGTAATCATGACTGGTATCAAAATCCTATTACCAAAGTTTCACAACCCATTCCCAGACATAGAGAAATTAATGAAAACTTAGCTAAACATATTCTGAAAATGCTAGAAAACTCTTAATTGCTCTTTTTTTATGCACGAACTAGGAATAACCCAAAATATCATTGCCATAGTTAGCGAAAATGCCCAAAATAAAAAAGTCCAACGAGTATTATTAGAAGTTGGTAAAATATCAGCTATTATGCCAGATGCCATTAAATTTTGCTTTGATATTTGCGCCCAAGGTACAATAGTTGAAGGGGCAATATTAGAAATTTTAGAAATACCCGGAATGGCTATGTGTCGTCAATGTAGAACAATTTTTCCTATAGATAAACCTTTTGGTATTTGTGAATGTGGTAGTGTGCAATTAGATATCATAGCTGGTGAAGAATTAAAAATCAAAGAAATTGAAGTGGAGGAACTATGTGTGTAACTTGCGGTTGTTCAGACGATAATCAAACGACAATTACAAACATGGAAGATGCAGATCATCATACCCATACTTTAGCAGATGGGACTGTAATTACTCATTCTCATCACCATGAAGAATCACCCCAAATTCATGCTAAAATACATAATACAACCATATCTTTAGAACAAGAAATCTTAAGTAAAAATAACTTATTAGCTGCCCAAAATCGTGGCTGGTTTAAAGGTCGAAATATTCTGGCTTTGAATTTAATGAGTTCTCCAGGTGCGGGAAAAACTACTTTATTAACTCGGACTATTAATGATTTAAAAGCTAAATTAACTATTAGCGTGATTGAAGGTGATCAAGAAACAACTAATGATGCGGAAAAGATTAAACAAACAGGTTGTAAAGTTGTGCAAATCAACACGGGTACAGGCTGTCATTTAGACGCATCAATGATAGAAAGGGGTTTACAAGAACTGAATCCACCATTAAATTCTGTGGTGATGATTGAAAATGTCGGAAATTTGGTTTGTCCGGCTTTGTTTGATTTGGGAGAAGCTGCTAAAGTGGTAATTTTATCGGTGACGGAAGGGGAAGATAAACCAATTAAATATCCCCATATTTTCCGCAATAGTGAAGTTATGATTATCACGAAAATTGATTTATTGCCCTATTTGCAATTTGATGTTCAACGCTGTATTGAATATGCAAAACAGGTAAATCCAAAAATACAAATTTTCCAAGTTTCTGCTACTACTGGAGAAGGTTTGGAAAGTTTGTATAATTATTTCGTTCCCAGTCTTTGACTGGGAATGTTATCAAGAGGCTCTGCCTCTGCTATCATTAAAAGCAGAGCCTTCTATAGATAGTAATTATAAATATAGGGTGAGTTAGCACAAAAAGTACGCTGACTACCCTACAAGTTTACAGATCAGCACTAGTCGTATACAGTGTAGGTGTAGTCAGGACTATCATTAGTTCTGAAAACGCTGAAGCCTTTCATTTCTCTTCCCTTTCCTTGACAACGATTTTGTTTATCTGCATCCCTTATTTGCCATTTAGCCTGATTTTGTACCCAGATCACACATCTACGAACATCACCTGATTCAACTACTCCGTTAAAGGTTTCTGCATAAACCCCAGTATCCGAATTACTGACTCTACCATAAAAAGCTATGCCACACTCACCACGTGCAAGTTGTAGCTATCCCTTTGACCAAGTATTAGCACCTGATTGATAACTGATTGCGACATAAGCCCTTGAACCTGCCCGATTACATACAGTAAGTGCTGCATTTGCTGGAGTTGCAAATCCGAAAGATGAGACACAACCAAGTATTCCCGCGCTTACAACCGAAACCAAATTTCTGAGTTTCACTTTTATCTCCTATTTCTGATGAAATTTTCCAATTTCAAGCTCACATTTATCTCTACGAAATTACACCACTCACCTAATCTTGAAAAGCGGAAAAAAGCGGATCGTAAAAAAAATTAAAAACCAGACGTAAAAAAGCTGAAAAATACGGATAAAGTCTGCTAAAATTACCTATGTCGCCTTACATTTATCAATATGCAGATTCAAGAACTGCAATATAAATATTATTAGGGAAACTGTCAGAATCAGGATATCCAGGATTTAAGGATTAACAAGATTAAAACTGGGATTTTATTACCAATTATCCATTACCAGTCTCAACTAGATAAGTAGCAACCTGGGTTAGTGTAATTCATATTTGTTAGGATATAAAAAACTATTCACAAAAGTAATCATGATAATTTCAGATGAAGTCCTCAAGGTAAGTGGTTTATCAGAAAAGCAACTTTTACTAGAAATTGTAATTTTGCTATTTCAACAAGAAAAAATCAGCTTAGGTAAAGCCAGTGAAATAATAAGCATGAATCAAATTAAGCTGCAAAAATTACTTGCTGAACGTGGGATATGTGTTCACTATGATGTAGCTGAATTACAGGGAGACATTCTGCATCTACGCGCAAAAGTTTGGTAATGTTATCTAATATTTTTGATGAACCAGTTGATAAAGGTAATCTGAAATCTGTCCTTGAACGACAGGGAAATGTAAATATTTTTTTAGGTGATAAAAGTATTAATCAAAATATAATTGGTTGTATGAATATAAATTCTAACCGTCCTAAGAGAAAGTTAGATAAAAAGAGAGTTGAAAAAATTGAAAAATTACGGCAATTAGGTTTAACTGATCAAGAAATTGTAGAAATATCAGAATTATCTTTAGAAGTCGTTCAAGAGGTGGAAGTCTAAGAGGCTGTTTGAAAAGTCGTTTCAAACACCATTTGAGAACTTTTTAGCGTGAATTTATATTTTCAATCAACATTGATTGTTGAGAAAAATTTTAGTATTACTCACTTTTAGCTTTTTGATTTACATCGAACTCAGGTTGTTTTAGAAGAATTAAGTGAAGCACTTTTAGGTTTTAATAGTTCAGCTGATTTTCCAACCTGGTTGTTAGTAAATACTCCATTAAACACTGACTAACTATGAATTCTCGGTTCTGGGTGTAAGGTTGATAATAATTGACTTTCCACCTCAGCTAATTCGTCTAATCTATCCATGACTATCTTTCTGTCAAAATAGGTGTCTGCTAATACCCAGTAAATGCCAAAATGTCGGGCTTCTGATGCCATTAAACTGCGATAAAATCCGGCTAATTCTGGTTCTGGACAGTTAGCAGCTAGGAGTCCTAAACGTTCATGGCTGCGGGCTTCTATTAAGCCTGTAACTAGCAGAGAATCTAAAAAACGGTGGGGTTCTTGGTTACGGACTTGGGCTTTTAAACCAGCGCCGTAGGGTGGTGGAGATAATGGTTTGAGGGGAATATTACGTTTTTCTAACAACTGGTTAACTTGTTCTAAATGTTCTAATTCTTCTCTTGCGATCGCTGTTAATTCTCTCACCATTTTAGTATTAGAAGGATAGCGAAACATCATATTTAACGCGACTCCGGCAGCTTTTTTTTCACAGTGAGAGTGATCTAATAATATAATATCAAGATGAGCGATCGCTTGCTCTACCCAAGCATCACTGGTAGGTTGTTTGAGAGCGTTGATAGTGGGTAAAGGTGAACTCAGCATAGGGAAAATAACTCCAAATTGAATAATTGATTTTAATGTAGGAAAAAAAGTCGGTTGCCTAAATATTTCTATAATACAATAAATTATACTATTTATTAATAGACACAAACGGTAATTTTAATAAACTGATAACATTAAAATCTCTGGTTTCTTCTGGTACACCAAATTGAATAGTTTCTGGTTGTGGTGGATAATAACGGGATTGAAATATTATATCCCATATAGTTAATAAACTGGTATAATTACTATTCAAATATTTGATTAATTGGCAATGATGGGCGCGATGATAATTAGGTGTGACAATGAAATAACTCAGGAATTTATCTACTTTGAAAGGTAAAGCAAAATTACTGTGATGAAAAACTAATGACACAGCAAACAAAGATTCATAAAATATCCAGGCATTTGCTGTAATTCCCAATAGATAAATTAACCCAATTTTGGGAATATTGGAAAAAACCACTTCTACTGTATGAAAGCGGTAAGCTGTGGATATATTCATCCATCTGTCTGTATGATGAACTTTATGAAATCGCCAAGCAAAACCCCAATTGTGGATTAATCTATGCCACGTATACATATACAAATCAAGCAATAAAAAAGAGAGGATAAAGTGCAACCAGGGTAAGTTCAGATCATAAAAAAATCCCTGGGATAAAGTTGGTTTCCAGAGAGAATTTAATATTAAAATAACGGTGAAATTAACTACTAAAAAATTTACTAAGCCTAAAATTAAGTTATGAATAAATCTTTTAATGGGATGTTGACGATATTGGAAAAATGGAACTAAGGTTTCCAAAATTCCAAATATAACAATACTGCTGACAATAGCCAAAGATTTATATTCCATGTTGTTCGATATCCTTATAATTCTGGCATAGATGGGTCAATCTTTTTTCTCCATTCATGAATTCCACCTTAATAATTCTAGTGCCTTATTCGACCTAACACCAACAGAACAATAGGTAACTAATTGATGTCTTGGTATCAGTGATTTAATTTTTTTACTCCCACTTCCTGCTTGAATATCTGTTAAAGTTACAAGCATTGCTCCTGGAATGTGGGTATATTCATATTCTGCTGGAGTCCGAACATCAATTAATAGTAATTGGGGATTTTTACTAAGAATAAGAATTAATTTTTGCAATTCTTGGACAGTAATTTGCGGGATACTAGAGATTGCGTCAAGTACCTAAAGTACCATACTCATCAGTTATCGGAGGAGGATGACCCAATGTGAGTTTTGAATACCATATTTTAATATCAGAACTAGTTCCAGTAGCACCATATTCTTCTGTTATGGGAGTTCTAGAATGTGCTAAAACTTGAGAGGAGGAAGCCAATATAAATGCTGTGGGAATATTAATAAAAATCAGCTTTACTAATACCCCCCTGGCAAGCATAAGTTTTATTTAACATTAGTAAATACTCCAGGAGTGAATGAAAAGTAGTATGTGGATATGTAGTTTATTCATAACCACATAATCGGGTAGTATAATAAATCATACTACTTGGTAACAAATGAAATTTATAAAATTTAATATTTGCACTTCCGATTAACAAAACCACACCACTATTAATCAGGTTTATTTTATTTACTGCGAAAATACAACCCGAAAACCGCACATTCTTAAACCACCCTCGGCTTCATTCCAACTTCTACTAGCACTGCGACAAAGTTCTGCACTAAAATTCCATGCACCACCTCTTAAAACTCGACGATGTTTATCACCCCCATCTTCCCATACACTACCATTTGTAGGTGCGCCATGATAGTTATTATGCCAAGTATCCGCACACCATTCCCACACTAAACCGTGCATATCATATAAACCGAAGGCATTAGCAACTTCAAAATAACCAACATTTGTTGTTTCTTTCCTAAATCTACTTTTAGGTTCTACAGAATAAATATCACTACCGCTACAGTTAATTAAATCAGGAGTAATTGTTTCTCCAAAATGAAAAGAAGTGTTAGTTCCTGCACGACAAGCGTACTCCCATTCTGCTTCGCTAGGTAAACGATATTCTCTTCCAGTTTTAATTGCCAATCTAGCACAAAATTCTACAGCTTCATACCAAGAAACATTTTCTACTGGCAGATTTGCACCTTTAAATTTTGAGGGATTAGAGGGCAATTCTTGTTGAATTTGAGGTAAAGCTGCTACTGTTCTCCATTGTAATTGTGTGATAGGATATTTACCCATGAAAAATGGTGGAACTATGACTTGATGTTGAGGACGTTCATCATAATCACCCTCACAACTTACAGAACCCATGATAAAATCTCCATGGGGAATTGATACCATTTCTAAGGTTGCATTTCTGCCTAATTCTTCGGCAAAATATTTTGTATTCCGTCTATCACGATTAACTTCTCTCCCAGAAGTATCTACGGTAATGACATAAAAATCAAAGTTGTATAATGGGGGTAATGGTGGTGTTAATGGTGGTTTAGGAAAGAAAGAAAATTTGATAGCGACAGGAGATTTAGGAAAGTTTAAATCATCCAAAACATCTATTGCTGACTGATATCTATCACTAGCAAAATGTTGGAGTAATTTATCTAGAATTTGCTTTAATTCATCACTAATAGTAATTCCCTTGATTCGTAAACGTTCTTCCCATAACCATTTAGCATTCATAGGATCATAAAGATGATCTTGAAGTTGTCCATAATCATCTTGTAATGGTAAATCTTGAGTTAATAACCGTACACAAGTCACACCCAAAGCATATAAATCACTCCCTTGACAAGCAAATCCAGCCATTTGTTCTGTCGGTGCATAACCCAGAGTATAAATAGCCGTAGCTTGTCTAGCTATACTGGTTTGAGTAACTTGTTTCGCACCTCCAAAATCAATTAAGACGGGTTTTTTATCACTATCCCGACGAACAATATTTTCTGGTTTAATATCGCGGTGAATTACATTATGTTTGTGAACAAAATCTAAAACTGGTAATAAATCAACTAAAAATTGTCGAACTTCGGTTTCACTATAAGCTTGATTTTGTAGTTCTTCCAGCAGAGTTTTCCCAATAATAAATTCCTGTACTAAATACAAACTATAACCTTGTTCAAAGTAGGCTAAAAGTCGCGGAATTTGGGGATGATTTTCTCCCAAATCATACAATCTAAAAGCTTCTTCTTTGAAAAATTCTGCTGCTTTGGCACGTTGTCCAGTTCCTTGAACTTGGGGGAAAAATTGTTTAATTACACAAGGTGCATTCAGTCTATCTACATCTTCCGCAGCATAGGTTCTGCTAAAACCACCTTCACCTAATAATCTCAAAACTCGGTAACGATTTCGCAGCATTTCCCCAAAATTACTTTCTTGGCAACTCTGGCAAGATTGAGAGATTTTTAGGTTGAAGGGATTGGAACAATTGGGATTTTGGCAAATTTGCATAAATGTTGAGAAAATAGCATCTTGTCAAAATTCAGCCCCAATATTATTAAGTTGTTAAAACGATGTTTATTTCTACGATAAAAACTAGTCGAAGCCTAAATTAGTTTGTGTGGGGAAAGTGAAAGAATTTAAAGTTTAATAAGTTACAAAACCAACTCTATATGATATGCGCTCACAGATTCCCATTGCAAAATAATAGAATTAATTGCTAAATTTGTCAAGCAATTATTCAAGAATATTTTGGTTCCCTGACATCTAAAAGAAATAGATATTTTGTTTCTTTATTACTTATTATACTGCAAACGGCTTAAAATTTTACCCCTCTGGTAAACCTCTCCCCGTGAACAGGGAGAGGCTTTGAACTGAATTTTCGTCAGAAAAAAGTAAAGTTCTTAACTATTTTTAGTATATGCTAAAACGACAATTTGAGAGGAGGGAACAGAAAACGGAAGGATTCAGAAGTTACTGAATCACTGAGTCAGAATAAATGCAACCTACAAAAACATTTAAAGATTTAATTGTTTGGCAGAAAGCACATCAATTTGTATTAGGAGTATCTCATTCAACTGCATAACTCTATATCTAAGAATCTTCAATAATTCCTAAAAAAATATTAAATATTGTAGGGTGGGCAATGCCCACCAAAACAGCATACACTTTTTGTTGATTAACCTGACAAAAGGAGTTGGCTGTGACTAAGTTTTTATTTGTAACTGATTTAGATCATACTTTCGTGGGAGATGATCAAGCATTATTGCAGTTGAGCGATCGCTTACAACAACACCGTCAACAACATGGTACAAAGATAGTCTACTCTACAGGACGTTCCCCTGTTCTTTACCGCGAACTTCAACAGGAACAAAACCTCTTTGCACCAGATGCTTTAGTTCTGTCTGTGGGTACGGAAATCTATTTAGATAGTAGTAATCATCATGACTCCGAATGGTCAAATATCCTCTCTCAAGGCTGGGATAGAGACAAAATTCTATCTATTACTGATAAATTTCCAGAATTATTATTACAACCGGATACGGAACAACGTCCTTTCAAAGTCAGTTTTTTCCTGAAGGCGGAATCGTCAGGCATCTTACCACAACTTGAGGCCGAGTTGCAAAAAACTCAACTAAATGTAAAGTTAATTTATAGTAGTGAAATTGACCTTGACATTTTACCCCATACCAGCGATAAAGGTCAAGCAATGCAGTTTTTACGACAGAAGTGGAAATTTGCAGCCGAGCAGACTGTTGTTTGTGGCGATTCGGGTAATGATATAGCTTTATTCGCTGTCGGTCAGGAACGGGGAATCATTGTCGGGAATGCTCGTCCAGAGTTACTCCAATGGTATCATCAGCATCCTGCGGACTACCGTTACCTTGCCCAAAACCGTTGTGCTGCTGGGATTATGGAAGGTTTAAAATATTTTGGTTTCCTAGAATGATTAGCTATCTTAAAGGTATCGTCGCCGGTGTCCAAGCCATTACCCCTAATCGCGTCATCTTGACCTTAGAAGTAAATGGCATGGGTTACGATTTGCAAATTCCCCAACGTCTGTCCAACCAGTTAACATCAACTGGAGATGTGATCCAAATATTCACACATTATCAAATTCGGGAAGAAGTACCCATGCTTTATGGTTTTTCTTCCCCCTCGGAACGAGATTTGTTTCGCCATTTGCTCAGTGTTGGCGGCATTGGTGCAGCATTAGCGATCGCACTCTTGGATACAATGGAACTACCAGAGTTAGTCCAAGCTATTGTCGCTGCTAATGTACAAATGCTGATTCAAACCCCTGGAGTGGGCAAAAAAACCGCTGAACGCATTTGTTTAGAACTCAAGAGTAAACTGATCGAATGGCGCAAATCAGCGGGCTTCTTCGTGGCTACAGGTGGACCTGCACCGGGAATTTTAGAAGAAGTGCAAATGACTCTCTTTGCTTTGGGATATACGGCACATGAAGTTAGTAACGCCTTGCACGTAGTCAGCGAAGATATTGGTTTACCCAAAAATGCCTATGTGGAAGATTGGATTAGACAGGCGATCGCTTATCTCAGCAGTAGTGAAGTAGAGTGTTCTTAGTGAATGATGAATAATAATCCTTATGCTTGGATAAATGAATCCTTAGCCACTATTCATCGGGCTGACTGGTATCGTACTGTGCAACCTATTCACAGCCGTCCCGGTGCAACAGTGGTCTTATCTGGGCAAGAGGTTATTAATTTTGCTAGTAATGATTATTTAGGACTAGCAGGAGATGAACGCTTGCAAACAGCCGCCATTGAAGCTATTCAAGCCCTTGGTACTGGTAGCACAGGTTCTAGATTACTTAGTGGGCATCGAGAAATACACAGAGAATTAGAACAGGGAATAGCATCTACCAAACAAACCCAAGATTCTCTAGTCTTTAGTTCTGGCTATTTAGCAAATTTAGGCACAATTGCGGCTCTCGTTGGTAAAAGAGACTTAATTTTATCTGATCAATATAATCATTCCAGCTTAAAAAAAGGGGCAATTCTCAGCGGTGCAACCGTGATTGAATATCCGCATAATGGTACTGCATTACTAGAAAAAAAGTTACGGCAATATCGCCAAGAATACCGACGTTGTTTAATAATTACCGATAGCGTCTTTAGTATGGATGGTGATTTATGTCCATTACCCCAACTGCTAGATTTAGCTGAAGAATTTAGCAGTATGCTATTACTTGATGAAGCTCATGCTACCGGAGTTATGGGAAAAACTGGTGCTGGTTGTGTAGAACATTTTGGGTGTACAGGTAGGGAATTAATTCAAGTTGGTACATTAAGTAAAGCCTTGGGGAGTTTAGGCGGATATGTCGCCGCCAGCAGCCTCCTAATTGACTTTTTACGCAATCGCGCCCCCAGTTGGATTTATACTACAGCCCTTTCTCCCGCAGATACAGCAGCAGCAATAGCCGCTATTAAGATAGTGCGAGAAGAACCGGAAAGGCGATCGCAATTATGGCAAAATGTCAATTATTTAAAACAATTAATTACAGAGAATTTACCTAATTTAAAATTATTACCCACAGAATCGCCGATATTATGTTTTCAATTACCTAATGCAGCCGCAGCATTAACAGCAGGAAAGCATTTGCGAGAATCAGGAATTTTTGCCCCAGCCATTCGTCCCCCCACAGTTAGCAGCAGCCGGATTAGGATATCTGTAATGGCTACCCATGAGTTAGGACATATTCAGAAATTAGTGGAAGTGATCAAAAGCATGGAAGGGTAAGGCTTTATTGAGTTTAGCAGCGATCGCCTGGAATGTTACGGTTAATCCTTTAATCGGTGGATAAATTATTTCGCGCAAAGTCGCAAAGGAGCAAAGACGCAAAGAAGAAAAGAAGAAAAGGAAGAGATTTTCTTTTTCAGCCATTAATAGGGGTTTAGCAAAAAATCAAATCATGTAAATCCTTAAATCCTGGATATCTTGATTCTGACATTTTCGATTAAAAGTATTTGAAAAGGTAAAGAACTAAAGAGTCCCTGCACCCGAAACTACCAACCGAAAACTGTTGTCTTTGTTTCTGCGGTCTCCATTATTGTAGCTGCGACTAGCAGAACGGCAATAGGAAGGATTGAGATACCACTGACCACCACGCAGCATACGTTTATTGTCACTTTGACTAATCCAAGGGATATTGTTATTAGGCCAGGTAGGTGCGTTAATATAATTTTCGTGCCAGCCATCTTCACACCACTCCCATACATTCCCGTGCATATCATCATATAAACCAAAAGCATTAGGGGGAAATTTCCCTACGTCTGTGGTTTGTCCATACTTATTGTTATGCGTCATGCCATGATACATTTTCAACTGGAAGATTTGCACCTTTGAAGTGTGAAGGTTTAGACCTTAAATCAATCTTCACCTCTGGTAAGCGTGATACCATTTCCCATTGTGCTTGGGTAACAGGGTATTTTCCCATGTAAAATGGTTGAATGGTAACTTGATGTTGGGGTTTTTCCCGATCATTTCCTTCTCCTTCTGGTGAACCCATGAGGAATTTTCCTCCAGGTATTGCTACCATTTCTAAAATTACTCCATTTCCTAAATTTTCATTTTGGTTAGGATAAACTGGTGGTTTTAGTGGTGGAGAAATAAATTGTAAAACTTGCTGAAAGGGATTAGGCGAAACAGGTAGTTGTGGGACAATAATATTAGCTGGAACTTCCTGTATTTGTAATGCTGATAAAACTTCCGTTGCTGATTGAAAACGATTAATAGGTAAGTCTTGCAACATCTTATCTAAAACAATTTCTAACTCCTGACTTACAGAAACATATTGTTTCCATATCCACTGCATTCTCATAGAATCAAATATTAAATCATCACCATCATCTTTTTGAAAATATCCCGTTAATAAACGAATACAAGTTACAGCTAAACTATAAAAATCACTATTCGGAAAAACCTTCCCGCGCATTTGTTCCGGTGGTGCATATCCCGGCGTTCCCGTAATCGTCCCCACTCTAGTCAGAACACTTCCGCCAACTTCCTTAGAAACTCCAAAATCAATTAGGAATAAAGCCCCTGTTTGAATATCGTCTTCGGTGGATTTTGCTGTAGACAGTCGGGGTTAAGACACTGACTCATAGATGCAGGTGAGTAATTACATTGATAATTATAATCACATTTTGACTATCCTTGTCCATCCGATTGTTGATGAGGGATACAGTTATTCGTAGGTTGGGTGAGGTAACGAAACCCAACATTACCAATGATTTCGTTGGGTTATGGCTAACGCCACGCTCCGCGAACGTTGCATTGCTCCGCGTTCACGCAGTGTACCCCAGGGATACGATACGTTCATGTTCCACAACCCAACCTACCATATAATGACTTTTTGAGGCTTAATCGAGCAGTATTGGGAAGCGATCGCCCCATGAGTTAGGACATATTAAGAAATTGGTAGAAGTGATCAAAAGCATGGAAGAATTAAGATCAGATTTTTAATCAAGAAAATTACCAATATGTCACCTCATATCCAATCCTTAATTTCATTACTGGAAACTCTCCCTTTAAACATCCAAAAACAGGTGGTAGAACATCTTCAGGAATATATTCAACAACTTACTAACAATTTAGCCCCTAATAACTTAACACCTACGGTTAATATTCAAAATAATCAACCGAAAATAATACCAACAGATGATTATTCATCAGAACTTTCTCCAGAAGAATTGGAAATATTGAATAATTGCACAGAAATTCCTGTATGGTCTCCCTTTGATTCCATACAGTGAAAGTCAGGAGTCACCGAGTCAGGAGTCACCGAGTCAAAATAAATGCAATCTGCAAGAACATTTGAAGATTTAATAGTTTGGCAGAAAGCACATCAATTTGTGTTAGGAGTATATCAATTAATTGTGGATTACTAAAGCCTACCCATTGGCTATCATATCCGTATCCAATGGTTGACACATTTTAGTTTGATAAAGTTTAATTGAACGATCAATGCCTTTAAAACGATAGTCTCCTATATCAGAAAAATCATATTTGTCAGACAACATATTGTAAGTAACTTCACTAATTACACATTCACCAGGAGAACAAATAGTTTCCATTCTTGATGCCAAATTAATTGTTGTTCCTAAAGCAGTATAATCCACCCTTTGAGAACTACCAACATCGCCAACAACCGCTTTACCACTGTTAATAGCAATGCGTAATTGTAAAGGTTCTTGCCAAAAATTATTGGCATTCAGACGTTGTAACCGAGTTAACATTCCCCTCGCAGATGCAACTGCTCGGTCTGCATGACCAGGATCTGGGTCAGGAGCGCCAAAAAACGCCATAATACAGTCGCCAATATATTTATCTAAAGTGCCACTATACAAAAATACTTCTTTCAACATTTCTTCAAATAAATTATTTAATAATTGAGCAATTTCTGTAGGAGTTAGTCTTTCAGAAATGGCTGTAAAACCGACTAAATCCGCAAACAAAATACTAATTTCATTTTCTGTAGGAGCTAAACGTCCATCAGGTGAGCCACCGACAGCAATCAATTGTTGGACAACTGCGGGAGAATGATATCTTTCTAAGCGATGACGAATTACTTCTTCATTTCTGAGTTTTTCTACTAATAACGAACGTTGCACACTAGAAGCTACAATATTTGCTAAAGCTGAAAAAAAGCTCAATTCCTCTTCACCTTCTTTGTCCCAATGAGAGGAAGAAAGACTAGCATCAGCATAGAGAACTCCAATTACATTATGTTCATCCCATAATGGGACTGCCATAGCGCTACGAATACCCTTAAATAAAATACTGTTCTCACCAGCAAAACGCTGATCTAATTGAGTATCAGCACTTTGAATAGCAATTTTTTCTGCAAATACTTTTTGACAAATACTTCTACTAATCCAACTACCATCTCTAGCTAAAGTTTTTTGATGATCAACATCTCTAGTAGCAGAGTTGATTAACTCTAAATTACCAAAATCATGAATTTTTACTAATAATGCTAATCGGTCAATACTATCAAGATAACGAAAAACTACTTGTTCTACTTGAGAGAAAATTTCCTCAATAGATGCAGCAGCACAAAGATTTTTAGCTATATCTACCAAATCTTTAAGACGGGCAATAGTTTCATCTTTATTATTGTTATTACCATTAATAGTCTTAGCGCCTATCCATTGCTGTTGTAGTTGCTCAACATCATGAAAAATTATTTTTTGTGGCGGATTATTTACCTTTCTCAAAAATCTATTAGTAGTTCCGTTTGTGTCTGTATTTTTGAATTTGACTACTAATTTAATATTACCCAAAGAAATTACATCGTTATTAGATAATTCTTGGCTGCCAGTAATCCAATACTGATTAACTTGCGTACCATTTTTACTGCCTAGATCCTGAATAGTCCATGCTTTCCCGGACATTTTAGCAATTCGCGCATGATTACGGGAAATACCGCCGAAAGGTAATACTATGTCACATTCTGGCAACCGTCCAATAATGAGTACATCTTTATCTACTAGAATTAATGTTTCGATATTTCCTTCTTGCTGTAATACGAGTGTAAGCTGATTCATAACTGTTATACATTCAGGCTCGGAGCTAGGGGCGCAAGTATCAGAGAAATTGATTAAATATATGGTTTATCTTTATCAGCACTTACACAGTATTTATTCGCTATTTAGGATACTAGTAATTTAACTGAAATTGATTCAGATACACCAGAATTTCTTGTGTAAGTTCTAACATTCTATTTATGATACTATCTACTGCATTAAAAAATACCTTTGCCCGCCAAAAAAAAAGATGATCAAAAATATTTAGGTATTTGTGCAAACGGCTTAAAACTTGACCCCTCTGGTAAACCTCTCCCCGTTCACGGGAAGAGGCTTTGAACTGAATTTTTCCGTCAGGAAAAAGTAAAGTTCCTAACCGTTTTTAGTATATTTGTGCAAATTGAAGAATAATTCTGTTTGATAAATTATGTACTTGAGTTTGGACTAATTGGCATTTAGCAGGAATGAAAAGAAGGCAAGAGAAAATTACCCAACATCTTTGAGA
>JBAXRM010000068.1:0-21372 GCA_037131225.1 Nostocales cyanobacterium ELA583
GATAGTCATCTCCTTCACCACCATTTAAGCTATCATTTCCAGCTTCGCCATATAAAACATCATTACCAGCTTCACCAAAGATGAGATCGTTGCCATTGCCTCCAAATAAGCCTGAGTTATTAAAAGCATTAGGATAAGCGACAAAACTACCATTGTCATTACCAGCCCCACCTCTAATCACATCATCCCCATCACCACCTTCAATCCGGTCTAATCCCCCGCCGCCTTGCAATGTGTCATTTCCCGTATTACCTCGAATCCACACATTGCCAGTAGCCGCAATTAAGTTGACATTATCATCACCACTGCCAGTGAGGACATTGAAACTTTCGATATTTTGGAAGGTACTACCATTGGAGATAGTTCCATTAGTGGTATTAGTGTAGGTAATGTTCAAGGAACTGGTATTTGCAGATAAATCCAGACCCATGCCATCATTTCCTACACCACCATCAATGTTATCTACTCCTGTACCTGGGTCAAGATAGTCATCTCCTTCACCACCATTTAAGCTATCATTTCCAGCTTCGCCATATAAGGCATCATTACCTACTCCACCTTCTAGGGTGTCATTGCCACCTCGTCCATAAAGAGCATCATTACCCCCATTCCCTTGCATTAAGTCAGAATCATCTGTTCCAATAAATGTATTATTTTCGTCTCCACCAATAAAATTCTGTTGCTCAACAGTGATAACCTCCCCATTAAAATTAATAGTTCCTGTGTCATTCTCTGTCCTAAACTGCGCCAGAGTTTCCGCTGTCAAATTTCCCCCACGCACCAACGCCGGGAAAATTGCCCCTTCATCTCCAGGCGCATCTACAGTATTTAAATGTGCATCAAGAAAGTGACCATACTCTTCTAAGAGAACCCCAACCACCGCTTCTCCAGCATGGTTTTCTACTAATTCCTGTGACAGATAAATTGTTCCAGTTGCTACGGCAAACGCTCCGTTAGCACCATTCAAAGACTCTGCGGCGACCACCTCAATGCTTGGAAACCTTACTTCACTATTTGTCCAAGCTGCTTGTAAATCATCAACATTCACCCCTTCCCCAAATGCCAGTTTCATCTTAGCAGTGAAGTCTGGATTCTTCGCAAAGTCCCACAGCTTAGAATAGACTAATTTCATTGCACTAGAAAGAGCTAGTTCAATATTAGACATACTTCTATAATCCCTTTTTCAACTTTTGCCGATTATATTGCCTCTTGTTTGCTTAGATCGGCTAAATTGGCATTGAGTTACCGGAGTTCTATATAAAACAATCAGCTATAAATCAGTTTTCAAAAGAGTGCGGGACTTTTAGGTACAGAAACTTTATTCTCAATAATTATGAGTTATTGAGAACAGGTGTAAATAGGGTGTCAGGATTTTGGCGAAGGTATTGCTACCTCCTGACCACTAACCATCAACAATTGACCGAATATGCTCAGATACGGCTTCTGGTTGCTCCAACATGGCCAGATGACCGCAATCAGGAATTTCAATCACATTATCGCCAACATATTGGAAAAGCGGATGAAAACTTGCTAAATGGCGGATATATTTGGGTTCCATCACCTTATCGTCAGCACCAGCTAAAAAATAGACTGGCTGCTTTAGTTTGGATACCAACTGAGGTAAACAGTTAATTTCTTCTTCCGTAGTAGAGTCTAAAAGCATTCCCAAAGCAGCTTCGGGGTCAGCGACAATAAAATCAATGAGTCGTTGACGCGCCCAATATCGGTCTAAAGGACGCAGGACACTGGCTTTAGTAAACAACAAATCAATCAAAGGCATTTGTGAAAGCCAATGGGGACGGACTTGTAAAAATTTCTGCCCGGCGGCGCGAAATTGCCCAAATGCTTCTTTAAGATAAATTCCCCCACCTGCATTAATACAAATGACACCTTGAACAGAATCAGGTAGTTGCGCCGCTGTCCACAGAGCAATAGTGCCACCTAAAGAATGACCTATGAGCCAAGCACTAGAAATATTCAGGTGTTGGAGAAGAACAGCCAGATCCTGAGCATAAGCAGATGGAGAATATAGAGAATCCAAGGCAGAACTAACCATACTAGAGTCTGTGGGAGGCAGTTCTATATCTGATGTCACCTGGGACTGTGATTCACCAAATCCTCGTAAATCATAAGATAAACACTGTAAATCTACCGATAAGCGAGAAATCACAGGTTGCCAATATACACTACTATTTAGCCAACCATGGATAAATACCAAAGTATGAGGGCATGATGTGGGAGCGGTTAGCTCATAAGTATGTGGAACGCCTAAGATTTCTATTGTTGCCATAATTAAATATCGCACCCACTCTTGAGGGTACGACTCAATAGAACATAAATACAAACAGAGAAAGAACAAGTCAAATTTTTAATTTTTGAATTGGCTAAATTCTATTGACCAAGTAACCTATGTTTTACTCCTTCCGCAATTCTGTTACCCAGATATTCAGGAATTAGACTTTCATTAGGACCTAGCAAGTAGAGAATTAGCCGAGTCCGTCCGCGCCAAACCAGCAAATTGGCATTAACTACCAGCAGGTCTTCTTGCCAAATAGCGTACATCACTTTATAAAATAATCCTGGTTGATTATCCGCTTCAATGACTAAAGCGGGGAGATGAAAGACAGGATCAACATAGAAATCAGTTTGTACCTGCTCTAACCCAGCATCAAGATTAAATTCCACAGCCAGCATTTCCTCTACCTCAAATCTGCCTCCTAATGCCTCACGAATAGCGCGGCAAACGTTTTCGGCGGTTTTCTCAGTCAGGGCTTTACTGCCACGCGATACCAGTAATTTAATAAAAACCAACATCGGTGGTCGAATTTGACCGTATAAACTCAGACCGTGAATAGTTAAACCATAGGCTGCCAGAACACCAAAAATATCACTCAGGAGGAAAGATTGATTCCGATAGGCAAAATGCAGGGCGCTTTTGCTCCCTTCTGATTTCATCTCGATAACAACCCGTTTGGTTTTATACAGACGGTATGCTAGACGTAAATTTTGAAGTTGAATTTCACTACTGACAAATTGCTCATAGAATTGGGGAAACGCTCGATTAAAGCGTTTAAGAAGTTCTAGAGTCGAAGATTTTAAACCAGAAGCCATTGTTGGGGGTAAGACTTGCTTGTTTTGTACAAACTAGGGGAAAGGAGCAGGGAGCAGGGAGAATATTTATCTTGCCTATTGCCTATCCTGGGAGTTAATTAGAATTCTTAAATAATGTTATCTCTCAAAGTCTACAGCGTATCAGTTAAATTACTTGTTCTCATTGTTTTATTGAAGTTGGTATTGATTAGCACAGGATGAATTGCATCTCGTCTGGTTATAAAAGCAGTGTTGGCGAAAACTGTCCCTAAAGCCCGAAAGATACTGGGATTTTGCAAAAATTTTGCCTTTGGTCGAGTTTTATGGAGTAGTGTCAAAACAAAATGCTAAAGTTAAGAGTGATTGGGAAGAAACACTTGATAACTAGTTGTGAGCATTATAAATCGCTAAAACACCTAAAAGATTTTTAGTGGATTGAAAAGCAATAATCACAGCGGTGTTAAATGTGAATCAACACTTTTTAAAAGTGGAAACCAATTTTAGTCATACTACCCGAACTGCGTTGGCATGGGTTTTTGGAAAACTTGGTTTAGCACTCCTGAATCTTCAGCGACAAATAAAAACACTGCTGTTAATGAGCATACAGCGGAAGTTGATAGTAATTCTAGTGTAGGTAAGGATCAAATCGTTTTCAGTACAGAAAGAGATATTGACCTTTATGAACTCGAAGCACTCTGTGATGCAGTTGGCTGGTCACGTCGCCCCCTTAGAAAAGTAAAAAAAGCTATTGAGCATAGTTTTCTCGTGGCCTCTATGTGGCAAATTCGAGGAAACAAAAAGCGTTTGATTGGTTTTGCCCGTGCGACTTCAGATCATGCTTTTAACGCGACTATTTGGGATGTCGTTGTTCACCCTGACTTTCAAAGTCGAGGGTTTGGTAAGGCATTAATGAAATATGTCCTTAAAAAACTTAGGAGTGAAGAAATTAGTAATGTCACTCTTTTTGCTGACCCCCATGTTGTAGATTTCTACAAGACTATGGGCTTTATGCCAGATCCTGAAGGTATCAAAGGGATGTTCTGGTATCCTCAGTGATTCTCCAGCACCACGAAAATAGATTGCCATGATTGATTTTGTTTTCTAAGTGGATTTATTTATGGGTAGGGGTTTAGTATTGCGCTTTACCCCTACGATAAATTTAGTTTTTCCCGCCATAGATATTTGGTATTTTTTGTGAATGCGTAAGTCCTCAATCAGAATATTTCCCTAAATCTTATTTTTTCTGAATAATTGGGTTGTCATTTATTCTTTTCCGTGATACCATAAGGAAAGTGAGTCAGATAAAACATAACTCTTAACTATGAAGGTCTGAATTTCACTGACTTTACGGGATGTAGCGCAGCTTGGTAGCGCGCCTGCTTTGGGAGCAGGATGCCGCAGGTTCGAATCCTGTCATCCCGATTGGATAAATAAACTTAATTTTTTATTCTTGGATATTCTGACTTTGATGTTTGGTTAGACTTTCAAGAGTAATCGAACGCGGATAAATGCAGAAGCGTTAGCTGCTGACTATGGGGTACACAGATAAAAATGTAGCCTTACGCAAAATTGGGATTAAATGATTATTAAGGAACGCAAATTTAATAACCTGCAATTCTTAGTTAGAGAACTCCACAGAATAATTGATCCTATAATGAAAGAAGATAATTTCAGTGTGCAGCTAACCTCATGCGTCCAAAATCTATCATTGATGCAAAAGTGGCAGTCAAGGTGGGAGAATTTGACAGAGGTGGCAAACTGTCAAACACCGTTATCACAGTAAATACAACCCAGTGGAACGTTGCTTCGGTTGGTTAGAACAGCATTGGAACGGCAGTTTACTTGACACTGTTGATACTGTGCTAAATTTCGCTCAAACTCTCACATTTAAGGGTAAAAATCCAGTTGTCACATTGGTAGAAAAAGTTTATTCCACAGGAGATAAACTCACAACTTCAGCTATGGAAGAACTGGAAACACAGATTCGCCGCCTTCCTGATCTCAAAAAATGGTTTGTGGAAATTTTTGCTAAACCAGCATAGTTATAGGATTATCTTTTTTGTGGAGTTCTCTAAGTAATCTTTATCTGCGTTTAATTTTTAAAACCCTATATAGTGGAAAAACACTAACGGTAAGGAGACATCTGTTTAATTATCTCATCTTCTTGACCAGATACGAACTTGGCAAAGTGGACAGCTAAAGGTGGAACAAAGATAAAAGGACTACTAAAACCTGAAAATATATGCAGTCCTGAAAATTCAGAAATAGCCCCAATTAAAGGTAATTTATCATTAGTAAATGCCACTAAACAATGATGCCATGTTCCTGGTACATTTTCCAACCTTGGTAATATATTCATAATACTTTTTCTTAACCATTTTTCACTTGCTGCTGAGTCAATTTTTGCTTGAGGATTTGTTAAAACCCGACTAACTTGACCTAAACGCAAACTACCGTCCAAAAATTGCACCACACCAGCATCTAAAATTGGTGGTACTATTTCATAATCTGGATTATTCCATAATTCATCAATTTGAGTACATTCTGCTTCTAGTTCATATCTTTGCAGATTTGCTGGTGATACTAAGCTATTTAATTTAATATCAAGAGGTGGCGTTTCAATTATTTCTGCATGAGAAAAATATATCTTTGCTGCAATACCCATTGATTTAAGTAATTTACGACTAATTCCTCCAGCACAAATGACAACATTCTCGCTATTAAAGGTAGTGTTATTTGTTTTCACTCCTGTACATTTTTGAGAGGGTGTAGTTACTAATTCTAAAAATTCTCCAAATTGGATTTCTCCTCCTAAATTTACCATTGCTTGAATATATGCTTGGGTAGTTTTTTCTGGGTGAACATGACCATGTTTAACAGTTAATGCACCAGAAATTACTTTGGGGTTTAATAAAGGTTCTAATTCACAAGCTTCTTGAATACTAATTAACCGCGGAGAAATAACTACTTCTTGATAAGATTTAACCATGATTTCTGGATTAATATCCATAGGAATAGTTAATATTAAATCCAATTCCCGAAATTGGGTATCTGCTGTTAATTCTTGTGAAAGGATACGGTGACGAGTAATCCCTTCTTCAGATAATTGTTTTGTCATTGGTGTTGTTGCTGACCAATAACTAATTCCCCCATAACTATAACGGGTAGTGTTTTGTGGTGTTTGGTATTGTTCTAACAAAAGTACAGAAAACCCGATTTTTGTTAATTCATAAGCAAGTGCAGCCCCAGTAATTCCTGCACCAATAACAATCCAGTCGTAAGTTTTCATGATTTTGATATTTAGAATTTATAGAGCAATTATACCTTGTTTTTCTAATACTTGTGCAACCTGTAAAATTAAAGCTTCATTATATGGTGCTGCTATCAATTGTACACCTAAAGGTAAAGAATTTTCTTGCTTAATTGGCACTGACAAAACAGGTAAACCAATAAAAGATAATGGTTGTGTAAATAAACCCAAATGAGGACGAACCAGAATTTCTTGATCATTTAATATCATAGTTTGTTGACCAATTAATGGGGCTGTAATTGGTGTAGTTGGGGCAATAATTATATCTATATTTTGAAATATTTCCCTAACTTGATTTCGATACCAGCATCTAAATCTTTGCGCTTGTAAATACCAATTACTAGGAATTAAAGCACCTGCTAAAAATCTATCTCGCGTCGCAAAGTCAAAGTCTTGAGGACGGGTTTTTAATTTATCTAAATGTAAATTTGCTCCTTCACAAGCTGTAATTATAAAAGCCGCAGCCTTGGCAATTTTTGCTTCTGGTATTGTCACATATTTGCTAACATTCAAAGCTTTAGCCACCTTCTGAACAGCTTGTAAAGCACCTAGTTCTAAATTTTGGGTAAAATAATCATCAGCAATGGCAATTTTAATATTAGAAATATCATTATTTAGTTGTGGTAAACATTGAATAATGGGACGTTTTGTACAAATCGGATCTTTTTCATCTTCACCTTGCAAAACATCAAAAATTGTCGCTATATCTCGCACTGAATTAGTAAAAGTGCCAATATGATCTAAACTGCTAGAAAATAATTTTACCCCAGCACGGGATAATCTTCCATAGGTGGGTTTAAATCCAAATACACCACACAAAGCCGCAGGAACACGAATAGAACCGTTAGTATCTGAACCCAAAGTAAAAGGAACTAACCCAGCAGCAACCGCAGCAGCAGAACCACCGGAAGAACCTCCTGCAACCCGTTTTAAATCATGGGGGTTATGAGTTGCACCATAATGGGCATTTTCTGTAACAAATCCATAAGCATATTCATCCATATTTAACGCACCCACTAACACCGCACCGGCTTGTTTTAATCTTTTAATTGCAGTTGCATCTTGGGTAGCAGGAGGATTTTCGGCGTTAATTTTTGCCCCTGCTAATGTTGTTAAACCAGCAATATCAAATAAGTTTTTAACTGCAAAAGGTACTCCGGCTAGAACACCAGGATTTTTACCTTCAATAATTTCTCTATCAATATTTTCTGCATCTTGTAAAGCTGTTTCTGTGAGAATGCTTGTAAAACAATTTAATTCATTATTTCTAACAGCAATTCTAGTTAATGCAGCCTGGGTAATTTCCTTTGCACTCACCTTACCGGATAAGACATTTTTGGCTATAGATACAGCATCTTTCATGGTTCAAAAATAGGTGCAATTTCTATTGATTCTGCTAAAGGGAAGTCATTGACAATTTCAGCTATGTCTTGAATTTTTTCAAAGTTGGCAATTACTCCATCTTTATATTCATCATTTATTGGTAAATTTAATAAAAGCAACATTTGTTTAACATATTCTTGGGTGTTGAAATTTTGATTTTCCATGATTTTCATTATTGGTTAGGAATTTTTAAGAAATAAACGAACCGCAGAGGTAGGAGAAATACAGATTTGAGATATTTTTTGTTGGAAATTTCTTTATTATTAATAGTGAGTAATGTCTATCTTAGTTATCTTTTAAGCTTATCATCTAACGATGATTCTTGTTTTCAGGTTCTTTAGGAAAAAATTCTAACGTTAATAAAATCATAAGCCCTAGCTTTTGCTAGTCTTAATAAATGCTTTAAAATTAAATAATGATCTAATTCTGATATTTATTCTAAAGAAATACCCTCATTTTTCTCACGAAAAATCAAATCAGATACTCTTTATTTTCTCCTTGATTCTACCTACCATCTTTGTTATACTGCAAACGGTTCATAGTTTAACCAAATATGAAACCCCTCTCCAAACCCCTCCCCGCAACGGGGAGAGGCTTTGAACTTTGAACTTTGTTCCTTGTATGATAAAAAAGTCCAGCTTCTAGCCGTTTTGAGTATACTCATCTTTCTGATCTTCAACGACAGATACTTTCACTTTTGGGATTGCCTGAGTCTCTCTATCAATTACATCTCTTGCCTTGCAAGACTTAATTCCTTCTTGCTCTTCTCAAATGAGCGAACGGATAGTTAATCATACTGCTTGCCCAATTCTTTAGTTTATCTAAAATCACGTTTAAGTTATGAAGTTATCTTTCTAAGATAGAAGCAGCGATCAAAAATCGTTACAGGTAAATATGACCTCACAGCCAACTACTAGGAAGTAACTAATATGACTCAAATATCAGAATCTTTAGATTTGTCCACAGATAAAGCTCTAGATCGTGATTGTACAACATTATCCCGCCACGTTCTTCAGCAACTACAGAGCTTTGGTCCCAATGCCCAAGATTTAAGTGCGCTGATGAATCGCATCGCTTTAGCGGGTAAATTGGTGGCTCGGCGTTTGAGTCGCGCTGGTTTAATGGAAGGGGTTCTAGGATTTACTGGAGAAGTTAACGTCCAGGGAGAATCCGTCAAAAAGATGGATGTTTACGCTAATGAAGTATTTATTTCTGTCTTCAAGCAAAGCGGCTTAGTTTGTCGTCTGGCTTCCGAAGAAATGGAAAAACCCTACTATATCCCAGAAAACTGTCCCATTGGTCGCTATACTCTTCTTTATGACCCCATTGATGGCTCATCCAATACAGATAATAATCTCAGTTTAGGTTCTATTTTTGCCATTCGTCAGCAAGAGGGACAAGACCTGGATGGTGAAGCTAAAGATTTACTTACAAATGGACGCAAGCAATTAGCAGCGGGATATATTCTTTATGGACCAAGCACCATGCTGGTTTATACCATAGGTACAGGAGTGCATTCCTTCATTCTTGACCCTAGCTTGGGCGAGTTTATTCTATCTCAAGAAAATATCACCATGCCAAATCACGCCGCCACTTATAGCGTTAATGATGGCAACTTCTGGCAATGGGATGAATCTTTTAGAGAATATATCCGTTATGTTCATCGCACTGAAGGTTATAGTTCCCGTTACAGTGGCGCAATGGTCAGCGACATTCACAGAATTTTATTACAGGGTGGGGTATTTCTCTATCCAGGAACACTACAAAAACCAGAAGGTAAATTACGTTTGTTATATGAAACTGCTCCTTTAGCATTTTTGGTTGAGCAAGCTGGGGGGATAGCGACTACAGGAACAATGGATATTTTAGATGTAGTCCCCACTAAACTACATCAACGCACACCGTTAATTATTGGCAGTAAAGAAAATGTGGACAAGGTGATGTCTTTTATCAAAACAGGTAATTAGACAAAAATCTTAGTATTTGCCAATCCTCAAATTAACAATAAAATCTTCTGGGGAGATTATAAGCGATTCCTAAGGAGCGCTTCGCTATCGCTAATATATCTGCAATACGCTGTCCGTGTTCTTTCTGTGTCATTCATGAACTCTTTAAAAGCTAAAGTCAAGCTATTCTCACATGTAAAGGGGATTGGGGAATTAGGGAATATGGAAGAGAAGAGAAAAATGTTCTTCATTGTTCATTCTTCTTTTTTCATTCTTAACTCCTGAGTCCTTGAACTCCTGACTTGGTGCTTATCACCCCAATCCAAAATCCAAAATCTAAAATCTAAAATCCTATGGTCAGTTTGTTAGAAAATCCATTGCGGGCTGGTCTACAGCAGCAAGGGATGCCCGAACCACAAATAATTGTCATCTTTGGCGCGTCTGGAGATCTAACCTGGCGGAAATTAGTGCCAGCATTATACAAATTGCGGAGAGAAAGACGAATTCCCGCAGAAACCACCATTGTTGGCGTAGCCCGTCGAGAATGGAGTCATGAATACTTCCGTGAGCAGATGCAAAAAGGCATGGAAGAAGCTCACGCTAATGTAGAACTAGGCGAACTGTGGCAAGACTTTTCTCAAGGTTTGTTTTACTGTCCTGGGAATATAGATGACCCAAGCGGCTATCAAAAACTCAAAACCCTATTGGGTGAACTAGACGAGAAACGAGGAACACGAGGAAACCGGATGTTCTACCTTTCCGTTGCTCCCAATTTCTTCCCAGAAGCTATTAAGCAACTAGGGTTAGCAGGAATGTTAGATGATGCTGAAAAACATCGTCTCGTGATTGAAAAACCCTTTGGACGTGACTTAGCTTCCGCCCAAAATCTCAACCAAGTATTACAGAAGGTCTGTAAAGAAAACCAAGTTTATCGCATTGACCACTACTTGGGTAAAGAAACAGTTCAAAACTTGCTGGTTTTCCGGTTTGCCAATGCCATTTTTGAACCTTTATGGAATCGGCAATTTGTTGACCACGTACAAATCACCGTAGCTGAAACCGTAGGCGTTGAAGACCGGGCTGGTTATTATGAAAGCGCCGGCGCACTGCGGGATATGTTGCAAAACCACCTCATGCAGCTTTACTGTTTAACGGCAATGGAAGCACCCAATGCTATGGATGCTGACAGTATCCGTACAGAAAAGGTGAAAGTGCTACGAGCTACCCGTTTAGCTAATGTGCATGATTTATCAAAATCAGCAATTCGCGGTCAATACAGTGCCGGCTGGATGAAAGGTCAACAGGTAGAAGGGTATAGAAATGAACCAGGCGTGAATTCTGAATCTACAACTCCCACCTATGTAGCCATGAAGTTTTTAGTAGATAATTGGCGTTGGAAAGGTGTTCCTTTTTACCTACGAACTGGCAAGCGGATGCCTAAAAAAGTTAGTGAAATTGCCATTCACTTCCGCGAAGTTCCTTCTAGAATGTTCCCCTCCGCCTCTCAACAAGCCAATGCCAATGTTTTGACTATGCGGATACAACCTAATGAAGGTATTTCCATGCGGTTCGATGTGAAAATGCCTGGTGGCGATTTCCGCACTCGTTCCGTAGATATGGATTTTAGCTATGGTTCTTTTGGGATTACTGCTACAAGCGACGCTTACGATCGCCTCTTCCTTGATTGTATGATGGGTGACCAAACTCTATTCACACGGGCGGACGAAGTAGAAGCAGCTTGGCAAGTAGTTACACCAGCTCTATCTGTATGGGATTTACCTGCAAATCCGGCAACTGTGCCTCAGTATGAAGCCGGTACTTGGGAACCAGAAGAAGCAGAATCATTAATTAATCAAGACGGCCGCCGCTGGCGCAGACTTTAAGTATTTTAGATTTTAGATTTTAGATTTTGGATTGGGAATTGATCATTGATGGGTTGGAAAATAATTATTACCTATTAATTAACTACCAACCATCACCTAACTTCTAATGCAAAATCTTAAATCTTAAATCTTAAATCCAAAATCCAAAATCCAAAATCCAAAATAGATTATGATTTCCCAAGCACCGACAATTTTTTCTTTGCAAGCGCCCAAGGATGTTTCCCTCACCGAAATTGAAGTGGAACTCAATCAAGTTTGGCAAAGTTATGGTATTCAAGGAGAAGATGGTGGTTTACCGTCTGCTACCCGCGCTACAACATTTACTTTAGTCGTTTACGAACCCGAAGAAACCCAGTATTTGTTAACAGCCACAGGCTTTTATAATGGTCCGGTTGATGGTATTTTAGGCCCTCAAACCAAAACAGCATTACAGGAATTACAAAAAAAGCATCATCTTCCAGAAACTGGTACTGCTACACCGGAAACTCTGACTGCTTTACGGGCAGAATATTTCCAAAAGCAGCACACCGGACCAAAAGGAGATAGTCATGGTGCAGCAATGGGCTATACTTCCAGTCCTACCAGTCCCACCATTGCTGATGAAATTGCTATCCGTAACCCTTGCCGGATTATTGCTTTATGTCCCATTGCTGGAGATGATGAAGGGGTAAAGGCACAAGTTTCTGCCTATTGTCCCATTCAAAAGCAGTCTTCTAACACTCTCATTTGCTGTGAATATATTACTCTGACTGGGACTGCTGCGGCTTTAGAACGCATTGGGGGCATGATTCCCGCTTTGTTAATTGGTGGTTTGCCTAAGTTCCTCTGGTGGAAAGCCACACCTGATGCTGCCAACCCTTTGTTTAAAAGATTAGCCGCAGTTTGCAATAATGTCATTGTTGATTCTTGCAACTTTAATACACCAGAAGATGATTTACTCAGTTTGCAACAGTTAGTGCAATCTGGTATACCTTTGGCTGATTTGAATTGGCGGCGCTTGTCAGCATGGCAAGAGTTAACAGCACAAGCTTATGATGCTCCTGCGCGTCGCGCTGCGCTCAAAGACGTTGATCGTGTCAATATTGATTATGAAAAAGGTAATGCTGCTCAAGCATTGTTGTACTTGGGTTGGCTGGCTAATCGCTTAGAATGGCAGCCAATTTCCTATCAACACGAAACCGGTGATTATGACATTACCACCGTTCAATTCCTGTCTCAAGACCAAAGACAGATAGAAGCTGAGTTAGCCGGTGTTCCCATTGCTGATATGGGGGAAATTATCGGTGATTTGATCGGTTTACGCTTGAGTTCTACTAATGTTCAAGCCAATTGTGGAACTGTGATTTGTTCGGAAACTGGCGGTTGTATGCGAATGGAAACTCATGGTGGCGCTCAGTCTTCTGGGTTGTTCCAACAAGTAACTTCTCTTGCGGAACAAAAGGCAGAAGCGTTATTAAGTCAACAGGTACAACGCTGGGGACGTGAGGCTTTATTTGAGGAAAGTTTGGCCGTAATTGGTAACACTATTAAGCTACGGAAATAGTTAATTGGTAATTTTCCTCGTTCCCAGTCTCTGACTGGGAATACCATTGAGAGGCTCTAATTTAATGCTAAGTTAGGATTTATTAGCCCTTGTTTCCACACTTATCCTAATGTCCAGCGTTTATCCCCGCCGTCAACGGCAGCTTGAAAGTTTAGTCCAAAAGTTCGGTTTGTCAATCAATGCACCAATAAAATGGCAATTACTGGACTTGGCACTAACTCATCCTACCGTCTCTGATACTGCGAATTATGAACAACTAGAGTTTGTGGGCGATGCCGTAGTCCGTCTTGTGGCGGCTGTGGTATTATGGGAACATTATTCTGATTGCTCAGTCGGTGATTTTGCGGCTATTCGTTCCGTATTAGTGAGCGATCGCATTCTCGCCCAACTAGCAAGAGAATATGGTTTAGAATTATACTTATTGGTAGCTGGCAGTGCCACGGCTGATCATGTTGGTCAAGAATCACGATTAGCAGATTCTTTTGAAGCCGTTCTAGGAGCGCTTTATCTTAGCACTAGCAACCTTGACCTGATTCGTCCTTGGTTAGACTCCCATTTTCAACAGCTAACCACAGAAATTCGTCTTGATCCGGCTAGACTCAACTATAAAGCAGCTTTGCAAGAATGGACTCAAGCCCAATTTAAAGTTTTACCAGAATATCGAGTTTTGGAAGTCAGTCAACCCCACCGCACTCATGAACGCTTCCTTGCTGAAGTTTGGTTACATGAAAAAATGTTAGGACAAGGCAAAGGGCGCTCCATTAAAGCTGCTGAACAAGCCGCTGCAAAGGTTGCTTATCTAGCAATTAATGCCCAGGTAACAGACGAATAATCATAGCAACGGATTGTCCCATTCATATCAGACCTAATTATTACTACTTCTTAGTGATCATAGTCACTGTTGTTTCTGGATTAAAAAATTACAATCATATGGTAAAAGTTCATATTAACTTCATGGTTGCCCTCAGTAAGGTTCCATGCAGTGTGGTAAAATATTCACAACACTATTTAACTAACTGTGGACAGCAAAGTTAAAAAATATTGCCAGAATCAGGTTTGTCAGGTTAATAATTCTCAAAAAACATATAAAAAATTACATTTATTCCAAGCGTAGGTAATGAAAAAGTGAGAAACAAAATTTATCCTAACTCAGAGAAAACATTTCTCCAAAAACATTCGCCGAACATAATCGGTCGAAGATTGGACTATGATCACCATTATCATGACTGTTATCCTGAGGAACAGTTAATCTATCAGCACTTATTAAACTTGGTGCAAAACGAATCTCCTAACCAAATGCTTAGTAGATTTCGCTGCTTATTTATTGAAAGAGCGAATTATCCTGAATCAGAGATTTTACCAATTTTAGATAAAATTACCGCATCTAAGACCGCATCTGAAGAATTTAAATTTTTCCTGAACAGATGTTGTCATATTCTCATCAACCACTGGCACATGAACCCCCTACTTCATAGTGTAATTGCTGATTTGATAACTTTATTTTCTGCGGTACCTACTACTTATAAAGTTAATACTTTACGTTCCCGCGAAGTTAACCGCTTACGTGAATTGGTAAAACTGTTTGTTGAGAGCGAACAGTATTTAATTTTATTACGATTTACTCAGGTAGTCAATGAAAACCAATCTGTAGCACAGAGGCAAAATAATCAGCCACTGATGACCTTAATTCGCCGTTATCCCTATCTATATGAACATTGTTTAATGAGTGATGACTCTACTTTTGAACAAAAAGAAACTGTTAGAAATTTTCAATTGCAGGTACAGAAAAAATTTGAAATTGATTTATCACAATATGTAACTTATAAAATGCGGCGAATTCAGATGTTGAAAAATACTTCAACTGCCGAAGCTAATCGAATTTTACGCCCTGTAAATAATCCTACGTTATTAACAGATAGTGAGTTATACACCACCTTAAAGCATTTTGTTGGTAAAGTTGACCACGGCAATACATATCATGAATCAGCCCAACAGTTCATAAAATATGGTGGACAAGCTGCGAATTTCCGCAATTTTAAAAATGATTTATATGATTATTTGATAGCTTCTGTAGATGAAAGCTATGGAAAAAAACAATTTAACCAAAAACTATACATATATATACAAAATATTTTACCTCAAGCCGATGAGCAAAAGGTTAATGATTTATTAGTAGTGAGAACTTGCAGTAATTTACTAAACTTTTTAGTTGTTAATAACCAATCTTCACCACAACACTTTGTCTTCTTAGATTTAATTAGTAATCAAGGAACAGTCCCCACAATGGGTTTATTATTAAAAATTGTCCTGATTTGTGGAAAAGTTAAACCATATTTAGAAAAAAAATTCTCAATTTTATTTAATCACTATGAATCTTCCGCCACTGATACTATTGGCTGGTTAGTGGGAACTTTGGAACAACTGAATATTGCTTTTAGTATTAATTTTGGTGGTATTGACTTATCATTCTTTAAAAGATTTTGTTAAAACCCACATTCCGCAGGTGTTTTTTGAATTTTCGGAATTATCCATAACCCAATGATAACAAGGCTTTCAGACAATGACACGCAATTCTATATTAGGGCGATGCCTTCGGCGCGGCGTAGCCATCGCATCTCTATCTAAAGCTCAAATCAAGCTTATTGAGAATACTGTCAATAAATTAGTTGGTTTGAGATTAAATTCATTGAATACCGACCTAGATAGCAAAAAGCATGAAGTGGTTATTATGATTGGGTTTTAGCTGTTTTATGAAATTCTTTTTTTGACAAAATAACCTGCTGGGAAAAATATTTTGAGTATATTTACTTGTGCTGAGTGTGGGATTTATTGCTCATACCCCCACCTTGAGAATGCAGATGTCAATAGCTGGCAAAGATCATGTTTACCAATCTATCTGGTCAACCTTTTTGGCTATCCGTCAACATAATAAATTATATGAACATAGTTTGCAAAATCAGATTAATATAGTTGCTATTCCAGGTTTAGGAAGTAGCTTTGGTAGTGTTCCCATTGATGAAGTTGCTAGACAAATGTCTATGGCATATCAAAATTTTATTTTTAGTCTTCCTATCTACCAAAAGTCTTGTCACTACCAAATTCAGGATTTTCTGACACTTTTTTAAATCTGACAAAAGTAAAATTTTTTAAACTTCCACAATTTCTACAAAGACAATTGTTATATACTGGTCGAATCATTAAATTCCCCGCTAGTGCTGAAGCAATTAATTATATAATATATTCTCCCATGACTTCCAAACACACAAAAATTAAATTTCCTCTTTGGCAATATTTAAACCAGCCATTATTTAACCGTGATATTCAACTAGTCTGGAGTCCCCAACGTTTTGCTATTCTTTGGCGAATTGAACTTTTAGAACGATGCTGGAGCAAAAAATGTGCTTCCAAGGGTAAACAACAGTCTTAACCCGGATTTCTCACAAAGAAAAGAAAAAAAGGGGTCAAAAACTATTTTTTGGTGATCTACCATAGTTACTTTTGGAAAAATTCCCCTTAGTTATGAGACTAAGAATAACATCATAGGCGATCGCTTCCTCAATAAGATACACTGCAATGAAGAGATACTTGGCTTGTGTGATGCGAATAAAAAAGTTGAAAAGTAGATAAAAAAGTTGTATATTCCAATATACTCCATCGTCTCTTTTCATTACTATGACGTAATTTTGGGACTTTTAAATCAGCAATATGTCCATACTGTGTATCGAGTGTTCGTTGAAAGAAGCCTGAACGTCGAGGCTTTTGGTTGCCCATATCTGCCAGGGATACCTTCACTTCTTCTACTAGAGATGCTTCTAGAGTCATTTTAACTACTTCTAGGACTCCTTCTCGCAATTTTTGCTCTAATGCTTCTTCTAGCTCTGGCTGAAAGCTTTGTTCTTTCACTCGTAGTATCTGTTGCTCTCTTTCAGCTATGGTCATGAGAGGCTACCTCACTTTTGATTGTCCTTCATCCATAGCGGTTATTTTTAGGCGTTTAATCCAGCTACAGGTATATTTCTGGCTTTTTATCCTTCTATTCCTTCCTTTTTCGCCTCTTGACACTTTATTCTCTCCATTCCATCGTGGCGAAAACTTCGTGACACTAACCCCTGAACGGTTACCATTGGTCAGGTAAGAAATCCCAGACTAAACTATCTTAATTATGTCCGCAATTTCTCAGATTTCCCACCTTTTTCAGTCATGGGAGATATTAATCTGTATCAATCATCATCAATAAAGCCAATTTTTTCAGACATAAATATAGGAATTATGTCCTAACTCTTAGAGCAAACCACTTGATTTTATAAAATTAATTCGTAAAAATATAAATAAGTCTAACATCTTGTAGGCTCTCTTGGTGACAACTTAACCTTATCCAATTTACAGAGTCCGCTTGCGCGGACTTTTTTATTTATCTTGATATCCTCTATATTTTTATCTCAGTTTTTAACTTTTCAATCTGTTTAGTAAAGTATGACTCTTGATATTTAAGTTGTTGTGCTATTTCTAATCCCTTCTGAAATGCTGTTAATGCTTGTGCATATTCTCGACGTACCAAATATATGTTACCAACTTGGTCATAAGCTGACATTAAACCATAAAAATTGTTAGCTAATGTTTGTGTTTCAATCAGAATTTGGCTAGTTTGTAAAGTTTCATCTACTTGTTTTTGTGAACTGTAAAAAGCAATTAATTTCTCCAATGCTTCTGATGCTCTTGCATACTGATTTAATTGCCATGCAGCAGTATAAGCTGCTTGATAATTATCAAAAGCCTGTTGTTTAAAATTGGGATTTTCTTGAGCTAGAGATTCATAATTTGCGGCTATTACTAACTTCAAAGCTGGAATCTCATTCAGATTTTGTTCACGAGTATAAACCTGAATTAATTTATTCAATATATCTATTGCTGCTTGAGGTTGTTTTCCTCGCGTATAGATATAAGCCAATTGTTGTAAATATGCTAATTCATTAGGTTTATCTCTCTGATTAATCACCAAAGTTAACAATTTTTGGTAAGTATTAGCAGCTTGGGAATAATCAAACCAACTTAAATGTAATTCCCCAATATTCTTTAAAGTCTCTATCTCTCCAGATAAATCTTGTTTTTGTTTTACTAAAATTAAAACTTGTTCATAAACCAATATTCCCATTTTAGGAAGACGGATTTTTTCATAAGCATTACCCAGAGATTTCCATAATTGCAAATCGGTACTTTTTTGTTTTTCTATCTCGCTTTGAATTACTTGTAACCGCTGACTAATATATCGTACCTCTTCCCGTTCATTTTGATTCCAAGCAATTTCTCCTACCCGTGATAAAGCTTCCAATTCAGACAGCGTACCTACATACCGTCTTAATCGTAGTTCACGATTCCAAATCTCAAAGGCTTTCTTTTTATCTTCTCCTTGTAGTGTCACTTGTGCCTCTTGATTTAACCCATTTAAATCCGTCTTTAATTTTTGCAATTCTGTTAATGTTAATTGGCGTTTATCTGGTAAATTTGGTAACAGTGGATCAGTTATAGTTATTTCTAGTGGGTTAGGGGGAAACTTATCCAAATCTTCAATTCTTTTTTCCTGGGCGAGTGTACCAAAAATACACAAATGCCAGACAATGGTAGTAGTAATAATGAAAATAAAACGCTGTAGCATAGTGAATTTACCTTTATGACATTAATTAACCGCAACACTACAGATCAATAAAGGATCTAATTTAGATTATAAGCAAATATCAAGTTTTACAAGTATTCTGACTCACTGACTCTTTATTTATTCTTCTCTCTTCTTATTCCTCCTGACTCCTGACTCCTTTCTTATAAATATGAGTAAAATAATTCCGGCCATTAGTGTAAAAAACTTTAGTTTTTACTATAACAAGCAAAAAATTCTCGAAAGTCTGTCAATGGATATTCCCCAGAATAAAATTATTTCCATTGTAGGACCGAGTGGTTGTGGGAAGTCTACCTTTTTAAAGTCTCTTAATCGCATGAGTGACTTAGAAGGAGAAGTTCAAACTGAGGGAAAAATCGAATTTTTTGGTCAAAATATTTATGACCGACGAATTAATCTCAATCGTCTTCGTCGTCAAATTAGTACAATTTACTCTAAGCCTAATCTTTTCCCCATGAGCATTTATGATAACGTTGCTTACGGTGTAAAGTTAATTGGTTGGCGACCAAAACCAGAATTAGATGAAATTGTGGAATTAGCTCTTAAATCTGCCGATATTTGGGAAGAAGTCAAAAATAAGCTCTATAAACCTGCTTTAGAACTCTCTTGTGGACAACAACAACGGCTGTGCATTGCTCGCGCTTTAGCTGTTAAACCCCAAGTTATTCTCATGGATGAACTTTGCTCTGGACTTGATCCTATCACTACCACAAAAATTGAAGAACTAATTGAGTGTTTGCGTTCTGAACTAACAATTATATTTATCTCTCAAAATATCCAACAAGTCTCACGGCTTTCAGATTTTACAGCTTTATTTCAATACAATGAAAATCATGTTGGACAATTAAGAGAGTTTGGATCAACTAAAAAAGTCTTAGCTCAAGCCACAGATTATCGTACCCGCGATTATGCTGCTAGTTATTGCAGATAATTATCGGAGGAGTCACCGAGTCACCGAGTAAGAAAGTGTTTATTGTTCCGTGTTCCCTGTTATAAAAATGAACGCAAGAGGAAAAAACTAGCAATAGATTTAGCATCTACAGGTTCTCCTGCTAAAATGGCTTTCTCCAATTCTTCAGGAGTCAGTAATACTGTCTCAATGTCTTCGTCTTCGTCTTGTTCAGGTGGTGTTTCCAGCTTTTCTAAATCTCTAGCAATAAAAGCATAGATGATTTCATCGGAATAACCAGGAGCTAGGAAAAATTCTCCTAGCTTATCCCACTGACGAGCATGATAGCCAGTTTCTTCCTCAATTTCCCGTTTGATTGTCTCTAAAGGATCTTCATTGGTTTCTATAGTCCCCGCAGGAAATTCTAATAATCTGCCTTGCACTACAAACCGATATTGACGGACAAGTACCAGTTTACCGTCTGCGGTGATGGGGATAGCCAGAGCGCCACCAGGGTGACGAATGCATTCCCATTCTCCTTCAGATTTGTTGGGTAAACGCAAGCGATTAACTTCAAAATTAAACTTGCGTCCTTTATAAAATAAGCGTTGCTTCAGCAACTGTGGTAATTCTCTACCTAATGGCATAGTAAAATTCTACCGTCTGTAATTACAGAGAACGTATACGGGGGTTTTTTGTTGTTATCAGTTCTTTTTGGGTTGGAAAAATGATAATTTTTTACCCACTATAATAAATGTACATCAGAAATGTCTATCTCTAGCAGTAAATCTTGAATTACCCTTTGAGATACAGGATCTATCCAATCTGGAGCAATTTCTGCCAGAGGAACTAAAACAAAAGCTCGTTCAGTCATGCGGGGATGGGGAATTTGCAGATTTGGCTGATCTAAAATTAAGTCATCATATAATAACAAATCTAAATCTAAGGTGCGTGGCCCCCATTGTTCCTGACGCACACGCCCAAACTCTTGTTCAATTGCTAGTAATTGTGCTAATAAAGCCTGTGGTGAAATTTGCACGGATAATATCGCACAACCATTTAAGTAATCTGGCTGAGTTGGCCCTATGGCTTTAGTCCGATACCAACTAGATTTAGCTTGTATTGTTATGCCTAATGTTTGGGCTAAAACTGCTAAAGCTCCTGCTAAAATGGCTGGGGAATTACCCATATTACTACCGAGAGCGATCGCAGTTCTAGCGGCAGTTTTTACCATTCTCTCAGACTCCTACACATCTAGATTTGTTGTAATTTTGCAAAAGTCTATGTTTTAACTGCTTTTCTACAGATTGATTATTCGCAGACAATTACAAGCGTCTTAAAATTAGAGCGTGATATCTACAATAAGTGCAGAAATCACCCACTTACAGTTCAAATATCATCAGGATTTATACCTAATGATCTTAAATAAGCTGCTAACTTCTCCTTTTGTTGTCGTTCTTGTTCAGCCATTTTTTCTGCTTGTTGTCTTGCTTCTTCTGCTTGTTGTTGAGCTAAAGTTGCTTGTTCGGCAATTCCCTCTGCTTGTAAACGAGCTTGTTTTTCAACAATAGCCCTTTCATCACCAGTTAATAGCAAATTTCCCTATTGATTCGCCTTCCGCGTCTGCTACGCCGCATCATTGCTCGTTGCTCCATTC
>JBAXRM010000069.1:0-21359 GCA_037131225.1 Nostocales cyanobacterium ELA583
TAACCGTGCCTCCATGTCTAAATTGTTAATTCTCTGCTGAATATTTTTATACTATACCCCATTGAGCTAAAATCTTTTGTAACCGTGCCTCCATGTCTAAATTGTTAATTCTCTGCTGAATATTTTTATACTATTAATATTGGCACTTTGTTGTTAACAAACTTCCATGTTAAAGTTAAGGATTGTTTAAGATACTCAGCATTTTGAGCATATTTACATTGATATAACCGTCGAAAAATGACAGAATCAAGTTCCCCAAAAACAAATAACAGCAAAGTCAGGATAATTACAAAGGTTTTAACATCAGCGATTAAGCTGTGGTTAAGAAGCCAACTAAATCAAGTATCTCATTTAGAGGTACAGATCACAGCAAGCGATCGCCAATTGCTTTCCGGTTGCATTCCTGGGGTATTTATTTCTACCAGTAATTTGGTATATCAAGGTATTCATATTACACAAATCGAACTTGAGGCAGAAAACATCCAACTGAATGTGGCTTCAATATTAAAAGGACAACCCTTGCAATTATCAGCCATAGTACCTGTGATTGGTAAGCTGATGATCACGGAACAGAATCTGAATAACTCCCTTTCATCTCCACTATTATTAACGGCTATAAATGACGTACTAATTCCACTATTAGCAGAATCCAGCCCAACTTCCAAGTCTATCACTTGGCGAAAAATCACCCTTGATAATCAGGTACTAATTCTGCATGGTATCCCAATCTCTGAGATAGAAGGGGCATTCTTGAATATTTATTTAGGCTTGGAACTACTCAATGGTCAAGAACTGCAATTAACACAGGTTCAGTTCAAGACCGAGCAAGATGTGCTTGTAGAGAGAAATTCTCCTTATATTATAAATCTAGGCACAGATGTTGATCTTCAAAAACTTTTAATTATGCCAGAACAACTTAGTTGTTATGGACGGATCAACATTAACCCATAAACATCAAAAAATCCAAACTCAATATTCCCTGAATTTACTTTAAATTATCTGTCTATTGTGAGTGACATGGACAACTGGAGATTAAATCTTATCCTAGTTCGTGTTATAGCATTTTTTCTAATAAAGGTAATAGTAATGTAACGAAATAATACACTAAAGGGGCAGTGAAAATATAGCTATCGGTGCGATCTAAAATCCCTCCATGTCCGGGGATCAATTGTCCTGAATCTTTCACACCAGCATCACGTTTAAGCAAAGATTCTGTTAAGTCACCTAATAAACTAGCAATACCAATTATTAGACCTAATGTAATACCAGTGATTAACCAGTAAGGAAAATGAAGAAAGTAAGCTCCTAATGCAGCAATCATTACACTGGCAATAATACCGAAAACTGCACCTTCTACAGTTTTCTTGGGACTAATATCTGATAACCGAGTTTTACCGAAGCATTTACCAATAATATAAGCACCAATATCAGCAGCCCAAATACATAAAAATGAGAGAATAGTTGCAGTTAAACCTGTTGGTAAAGAAGTAAAATTGCCTTGTCCGATATCTTGCCAATTAGATGGCCAATAACCACCCAAAGGTAAATTACTGCTGATAGTATGTTCAATTCCTCGTAACCTTACCCAGTAACTTGGCAAGTAACCGACATAAAACAAACCCATAATAGAAGCGGAAATATCAGCAATGGTGGCTAATTTGGGTTGGAAAAGTAGATAAAAACAAATAAGTGTTCCGGCTATGGGCATAATTGCATCAGCTAAACTACCATCTAGGGTACAAATTGCTAATAGAATTTGACTAACAATTATAGTAGTTTTGACTGCGGGTGTTATGCCTCGAGAACGCACTAAATTAAAATATTCTTGTTGACCTAAAAAGACGACAATAGCGATCGCCACTGTAAAATACCAACCCCCTAATAGGGTTGAAGACAGAGCCATGATAATCGCAATAATTCCACTAATAATTCGAGGCCAGGGCATAGGATAGTATTTTGGATTTTGGATTTTGGATTTTGGATTCAACCCAAAACTGAGAGAATTTAATCTAGTTTTTCACCACTGAGAATGAAAATTGGATCGGCTGCTACAAAGGTTTGAGAATAGCCTCGTGTTTCTAAGCGATTAACTGCTGATTGTACAACTTCAATATTTCTGGCTCTTAACTGAGAAAGACTTTGAGAAATAGCATACAGACTTTCTAGATTAGCAGCAGTGGCGACCACTCGCCCAGAGGTTGGTAAATACTGCCAGGCAGCTTTGACGATTTCCTGTATGGACTTTCCTCCTTCAATGCAGATCCGATTAGGTAGTAACTTGATGTTATCTAAACATTCTGGGGCGCTACCTTCAATGACTTCGACGTTTTGGACTTCAAAGCGATCGCAGTTGCGTTTGATTAGATTAGCAACATCTTCATCCCTTTCAATAGCAATCACTCGTGCTTGGGGACACAATAAACCTACCTCTATAGGAATTGTACCTGTTCCTGCCCCAATATCCCACAATACCGAATCGGCTTGTAGTCGCAATTGGGAAATCAACAGCAATCTTAATTCTCGCTGACTCAGGGGAATGCCTGGTAAATTCTCAAATAGTTCATCGGGAATACCTGGGGTAATGTAAGGCCAAAGTGGGGAAGGCATAAGCAATTAAAAATTTAAAAATTCAAAATTCAAAACGAATACAATATCATCTTTTCATGAATTTAGAATGGGTGATCTTTTGATACTTTGCTGTACTATTAGTCCATCAAAATTTATTTGAAATACTACTAGAACAATATTTACAAGGTGAGAGAAATTTTACAGAAGTTGAAGTTAAATAAATTGCTGCATTAGGTTTAGAAATTCTTATAGCGATATGCCGTTGAATGAGATACAAAATTTTCTTAAAAAACCAGACAGAAAAATACTTTTAACTCTGTTCCCTGTTCCTTGTTCCTTGTTCCCTGCTATATATATTTACATGAGTTAAATCCACCTATTGTCCACCGGGAGCGTCTCACTTTTGCAAACCCACAAATTAGCTGTTGCGTCAAGCCATCTTGAAAGTCTTGCTAAAAGGAGATTTTTGGCATGAGCATAATTACTCATTTACATAAGTGAGATGCTCCATTGTCCACCGTTAATATTAAGCCTAGCAATATTTTATGGTTCTTTTGTACCTGATATGTAAAATCTGTCCAAAAAAATCTCAAAAAGCCTACTATAATTTACTACTAATAATCTGCTATGGAAATAAAAAATTCCCTATCGTTTATTTTCGACAGAAACTGTCCATTAGATATAGCGGTATGCAGTTGAATGAGATACAGAATTTTCCTAAAGAACCATACAGAAAAAGACTTTTAACTCTGTTCCCCGTCCCCTGTTCCCTATTCCCTGCTATAAATAAAGTCTTTGAAAGTAGTACAATGGCCAACAATGCCATATAGTCTATAGTTTTTATTTTATGGAGCAAACCGACTTCACTCAAGATTTACAAGATTTAATGCAAAGAGTAGGTTTTGCTAGTTTTAAATCTTTAAGTCGTGCTGCTGGTGTTTCGCAGGAGCAGATTGTACGGTTGCGGAGGGGAAAAATTGGCAAAATACGGATGGAAGTATTAGTAAAACTGGCACAAGTGTTACAGATATCTTGGATTGAGTTGGTAGAAACTTTCGGAGTTGGCAATTTATCTTCAAGTTTAAATAAAACTCAGCCTGTTAATAAAAATGTAGACTTATTAAAACAAATAAACGAATTACAAGTTGAGTATGAACGAGTAACATTGTCAATGTTACAACAACGGGAAGTATTAAAACAGGAGTTTCAGCGGTCAAGTTTACAAATATTGGAATCTTTGCTACTACAATGGCCAACGGCAGCACATAGAGCTAAGGAAGATCACCAATTATCAGCAGTCAAAATATTACCTTTGGTAGATAAACCTTTGGAGACATTATTGCAGACTTGGGGAGTGAGTGCGATCGCTTCTGTAGGCGCAGAAATCCCTTATAATCCGCAGTTACACCAATTATTGGAGGGAACAGCACAACCAGATGAAATAGTTAAAGTCCGTTATATAGGTTATATGCAATATGATCATCTCTTATACCGAGCTAGGGTAAGTCCCATATAAAGTTCATTTTCTCTTAAATTTAAATTTGATTATTGTTTGCTGACAATTTTATGAGAAAATATTAAAATATCCGATTTTGTCTGAGAGAAACTGTAGTGAACTTTTCATAAAGGCTTGCTTAGTTTTTGTGTAGTAAATGCCTTTATATAATTTAATGTTGAGATATACTAATAAAATCAAAACATTCTTACATAAATCAAGATAAGAATATTATGGATCAGCAGGTGAAAGTTATTGCACTTAGTGGCAGCTTTAATGCCTTTACTTCCCAGGGTTTTCAGGAGAATATTAAAGAAGTAATTACAACTGGAATTAAAATTGTGTTAATTGATTGCCAAGGTGTCACATTTATGGATAGTTCTGGTTTAGGTGCATTGGTTTTAACATTTAAAACTTTACAAGAAGCTAAGGCAAAGATGTTTATTTGTTCGATTAATCAGCAAGTTAGGATATTATTTGAATTAACTGGTATGGATAGCATATTTACAATTGTTCCTAATCAAGAAGCATTTGAAAATCTTTTACTTTCTGCTATTTGATTAATCAAATTTGACTTGAAGAATAGATAAGTCGTCCTCAAATGTCTCTTTGGAGTTTAAGTTAATTAGGTAATCCAGAATATAATCAAGTTGGTTATCAACGGAATACCGTAAACTAATTAGAATTTGAATTAAACCTTCTAAACTCCAAAGATTACCATTTGGTTGAGTGATTTCGTAAGCGCCGTCACTAAAAATATAAAGGGTACTAGATTTCTCAATTTGACAATAAGCATCAACATATTTGGCTTCAGGAAACATCCCTACAGGTATTCCTGGAGTTTTTAATCTTTTTACTTCTGTATTAATCGGGGAACTTCCAGAAAGGATAATTGCTGGTGGATGTCCAGCACTAGAGTATATTAACTGATGACTAACTCGATTATACACTCCATACCAAATCGTAAAATATTTATCATTTTGGTAATTCATTTGAAAGGTGTTATTTAAAGCTGCTAATACCTCACTTGGTTGATAGTAATTTAAATCTTTGAGTGCGCGGGAACGTAAGAGATTTAATACAGAAATGGCAGGTAGGGTGGCTTTGAGTCCATGTCCAGCAACGTCTAGTAAGTAAAGAGCTAAAGAATCAGAATCAAGCCAATTATAGTCAAAACAATCCCCACCAAGTTGCCGTGATGGCAAAAACTTAAACTTGATACTCAAGGGTTTATTCACTGGTAGGGGTAAAAGGGATTTTACATATTCTGTAGCTTCAGCTAATTCTATTTCTAAAAGCTGTTTTTGAGTATGTAAATCCTGACTTAATTGATGCAGACGTAAACCTGCTCTGACTCTCGCTTGAAGTTCATTTTGTTCAATGGGTTTAGTGATAAAATCGTCAGCACCAGCATCTAATCCTTTCACTCGGTCAGCAACTGAATCTAGAGATGTTAATAAAATAAAAAATGTGGTAGATAATTTAGGATCTTTCTTAATGATATTACATACTTCTATACCACTTAATCCAGGCATAATCCAATCACATATAATTAATGCTGGAGATGAATCTAGGGTTTTTAAAATTCCTTCCTCTCCCGTACTTGCAGTCATAACCTCATAACCTTGTTTCTCTAAGATTCTTTGGAGAAATATTTGGATGGAGCGGTCATCATCTATAATTAGTATTTCAAACATGAGATCAATTAATCTATGATTTAGTGAGTATCTTTTCACTCAAAGAAGCAATTTTTGTTTTTATTAAAAAAATCTCAGTAATGTAGGGTGGGTATTGCCCACCATAAATAGAGTATAATCACAGTTTAAATACATATAAATTTTCTTTAAGAAAGGGGATTTAACCAAAACAGCATCACTTGTTTTAATTGATTTAAATCTCGATAGACTTCTTGTTTTAACCATTGTCCTAAAGCATCAAAAGGACTAAAAGAACTCCCTGGTTGCCATTTAACATCTTGTCCTAAAGGTGTGGTATGATTTCCTGATAAAGTTTTTGTTGTCACCATATCAGGAAAGAGTTCTTGTAAAATTATTCTTAAAGTTGCTGATTGATCCAGATTATCTTTCTTAAATCTTATTAATAAATTTCGCCGAATCTGATAACTATCTTCCACTATTTGATTAGTTTGTGCAGGTGTAGGTGTAAATTCAAATTCAATGTCTAATTGGGAGTTTAACTGTTCTACTAAAGGTATGGCTTCATTAGCAGCAAAGTTATTAAAGGATATTAAAATATTACCAGCTCGTTGGACAGAAAACAGACTACCAATCAGTAAATGTAGTTTACAACCCATACTATGTCCTACTCCATAAATAGGAAGGTAAACTTTACGGAGTTCTCCAGAGTCTTGGAGAATTTCTAGGGTGCGATCAAATTTCAGTAGTACAGATTTAGCGATCGCTATATGATCTAATGTATTCACAAAAGGTGTCGCAATAATCAAATATCCTTGTTCAGCCAGATTTTCCAGCAACCACCGATAAGTTAAATGTGGTAAAGTAGCGACAAAGGCACCACCCAAAAAGTGGATAATACCGATAGGATTGCGGGGAATAAGTACCCAGTTACCTCTAATTTCTTTCCAGTTCATTTCAAAAGTTTTACAGATATTCTGTGTTAATTTTAACTCTGACTTTGCAGATTTTTCATTTCCCGCTGCACATCTAGAGAAATTTGCAAAGCTTCATTCAATAATCTACCATGTTCCGTGGCTTCTTCAGTCACTTGCATTGATGCCAAAGCGGCTAAATTATTGGCGAATAAATCAGAATTGGTGATAATAAAACTTTTATTTTCTCGTAAAATTTTCTCGGTTTTTAAAGCGCGGATTAAATCATTTCTAGTTAGTTCCAGTGCTATCAATACTTTTTTTCTTTCTTGTATACCTACTCCTAAGTTACCAACATCCTCGATTTGGTCATTAATATCTATAGCTTTAATCACGGAATTATATCTTTCCACATCATTGAGTAAAATCCGCAAAGAATTTGTCATATTCTGCTTGAGAAACTTACTTTTTCCCTTCCATAGTAAATACAATCCAATTTGGATGATTCCACTTACCCACAAAACAAAGATAATCAATGATGTCCAAGATGATAGTTTTAATAACAGGTAGGTACAAACAGAAATAGCAAGTCCAGCAAAAACTACAGTTGGAGTTTCTGTTTGTTGAGCTTTTTTTAGCAACTTCCTAGCAAATTCCTGAATGATATCCGTAATAATTATTAATTTATTATGAACAGGTAAGTTAGTCGAGTCTTGAAGTTGATCATGACTAATATCCAATCCCTGTAAATCATCTCGCACAGTTGCTAAATCCTTAACTTACTCTTGATTTAGTCTAATATAACAAGTCAGTTGTCAGTTGTCAGATTAAAGAAGGAATTAAAAATATTACCAATTACCAATTACCAATTACCTCTATCTAAGACATTTTTATTAAATAACTCATACAATGTCCCATCAAAAAGTAAACCACTAGCATTGCGGCGGCGGCTAATGCTACTAGTATACCAGCCAGCATAAAAGAAAATTCCTTATGCTCATACGCTTTTTCCATTAGATGTAGCGACCATGCTACAAGTGCTACATCAAAGATTAAAATAGGAATCAACATATTTCTTAATATTTCTTCATAGAAGTACCCTTATCTTAACACTGTTTTGCAGAACTGTGTTTTATCTTCAACAGATGCAGTTGGCCGCTGCATTTAATATCAAGTGGGAAGACGGACAGGAATATTGCGTTCTTGCAAATAATTTTTAATTTGTGCTACACTAAGTTTCCCAAAATGTAACAAAGATGCTAAAAGTGCGGCTTCTGCTTTACCTTCCGTTAAAGCAGTATAAATATGTTCACAATTTCCCGCACCACCAGAAGCAATTACAGGAATTTCCACAGCATTAGCGATCGCTTTTGTTAACTCCAAATCATAACCAGCTTGAGTTCCATCAGCGTCCATACTTGTTACCAACAATTCTCCAGCCCCTCGTTTTGTTACTTCTTCAGCCCACCAAATAGCATCAATACCAGTATTTTCTCTACCACCGCGTACATAGACATCCCAGCCAGGATTCTCAGGATCAAGTCTACGCCTAGCATCAATAGCTACGACAATACACTGATTCCCAAAGCGATCGCTTGCTTGATTGATTAAACCTGGATTTTTGACCGCAGCCGAATTAATACTAACCTTATCAGCCCCGGCGCGTAATAAATCTTTAACATTTTCTAAGGATTGAATCCCACCACCCACAGTCAGTGGAATAAAGACCTGTTCAGCAGTCCGGTAAACTACATCAATAATCGTCCCTCTATCTTCATGAGTAGCCGTAATATCCAGAAACACTAACTCATCTGCACCGGCTTCATTATAAACCTTGGCCAGTTCTACAGGATCACCCGCATCCTTGAGATCAATAAAGTTAATTCCCTTCACAACTCTACCAGCCTTGACATCTAGACAAGGTAAGATTCTTTTAGACAACATAACTACTTTTTCGCTCCTGGTAATTGCTAGGAAATTAAATTGTAAGGGTAATTGGGGAATAGATGACAAGAAAGGACAAACAGATGAAGGGTTTTGTCGAGACGAACATTATATTAAGATAATAACATTGTAAGCGAAAATATATTAACAATATTTATGACTAATCAGTATTTGAGTTTCCTAAGTTAAAGTAACCTTAAAATCTGCAAAATTACCAGATTTATGGAAAATTTTTTAACTAACCTATATCACTTCTGATTTTTTATGAGTCCACGCAGATGGACTTTAATTATGTAGTAAAGTTTACATTAGCTCAATATAGACTTGACTATATTTGCTAAATACTTTTAAAACATCCTCAAAAATAAAATTGTGAATTGTGAATTGTTCCCAATATCACCACAATTTGATACCCTAGCTTAAACAGTTTTGAGAAAAGTTAAAGCGTGGAAATTCAACTTGGACGGGGAAAAGTGGCTCGACGAGCCTATGGAATTGATGAAATTGCTTTAGTCCCTGGTAATAGAACACTCGATCCGAGTTTAGCTGATACTAGCTGGAAAATTGGCAATATTGAGCGAGAAATCCCTATTATTGCCAGTGCAATGGATGGTGTTGTAGATGTAAAAATGGCTGTTCGCTTGTCCCAGTTGGGGGCATTAGGCGTAATTAATTTAGAAGGTGTCCAAACCCGCTATGCTGACCCCGAACCGATTTTAGATCGGATTGCCTCCGTCGGCAAAGATGAATTTGTCGGACTGATGCAAGAACTTTATGCCGAACCAATAAAGCTAGAATTAATTGAAAAACGTATTCAGGAAATTAAACAACAAGGCAGTATTGCGGCAGTTAGCGCAACTCCAGCAGGTGCAAGTAAATATGGTGAAGTGGTAGCTAAAGCAGGAGCAGATTTATTTTTTATCCAAGCTACAGTAGTTTCTACTGATCACATATCTCCAGAATCTATTACACCTCTAAATTTAGCGGAGTTTTGCCGTTCTATGCCCATACCTGTGGCACTAGGAAATTGCGTCACCTATGAAGTCACTTTGGAGTTAATGAAAGCTGGTGCAGCCGCAGTATTAGTGGGAATCGGTCCCGGTGCTGCTTGTACTTCCCGCGGAGTGTTGGGTGTGGGTGTACCTCAAGCTACAGCGATCGCTGATTGTACAGCCGCTAGAGACGATTATTATCGGGAAACCGGTAACTATGTCCCTATCATCGCTGACGGTGGTTTAATCACGGGTGGAGACATCTGTAAATGTATTGCCTGTGGTGCTGATGCCGTGATGATTGGTTCACCATTTGCTAAAGCCGCCGAAGCCCCAGGGCGTGGTTATCATTGGGGTATGGCAACTCCCAGCCCGATATTACCGCGTGGGACTCGGATTCGTGTTGGGACTACGGGAACTCTAGAACAAATACTCAGAGGACCTGCCGGTTTAGATGACGGGACTCATAATCTGTTGGGAGCTTTAATGACTAGTATGGGAACTTTAGGTGCTAAAAACATTAAAGAAATGCAGCAAGTTGAAGTAGTTATTGCTCCTTCTCTACTAACTGAAGGTAAAGTTTACCAGAAAGCCCAACAGTTAGGCATGGGTAAATAACTCAAAGGGTCAGTTGTCAGTGATCATTAGTAAAGGTTTTCTGCTGACAACGGACAACGGACAACTTTAAAAACTTTAAAAACTTTTTTAGTAGTCTGAAGAATCACTGGAAAAATAACATATCTAGCCTACAATAGAAGTGGCGGAGACAAATGTTTCCGTTCACTCCTCACACCACACTCCGCCCGGACTAATGTTCGGGCGGTTCCTTATGGTGGGTATTAGTTTTTCAGTTTCTTTGCAAATGTATATCCTTTATCCCTAAGCAATACCTTAGCCAAATCAAAAAATTCATTGATTCGTAGGTTGGGTTAAGGGACGAAACCCAACAAATACGTCGGGTTTCTCTTCGCTCAACCCGACCTACACAAAAATGGCTAAGGTATTGCCTAAGAGGATGTTTTTGCTATGGTAGAATTTTCACCAAGCTCAGAAATTATCATAGGTAAGGTTTTTAGGTATGTCAACAGTTGACGCAGTAACAGATTCAAGTTTTCAGGTAGATGTACTCAACAGCGAAGTGCCTGTCTTAGTTGACTTTTGGGCGCCCTGGTGTGGTCCATGTCGAATGGTAGCCCCTGTTGTTCAAGAAATTGCGATTCAGTACGAAGGACAACTCAAGGTTGTGAAAGTCAATACTGATGATAATCCTCAGATTGCTAGTCAGTATGGTATTCGCAGCATTCCCACATTAATGATTTTCAAAGATGGACAAAAAGTAGATATGGTTGTCGGTGCTGTACCTAAAACCACTTTATCTAATACTTTGGAAAAGTATCTTTAAAGCTCAATAGGCAAAACACTCCTTTTGAGTTATTCGTTTACAAGATAAATTACGGGACGAAAATGGTACTCACACCAGGTTTTTTCTATTATTAAAAAAGGCGTTGCTGATTTGATGTATGAAAATGATTTTTGATCATATCCAAACCCTTGTAGAGACGTTCCATGGAACGTCTCTACATTTAAATTCATACCTGGTTTCAGCAACGCCTTAAAAAAAGATAGGGGAAGTACCATTTTCGGACACTTTTGTGCTGATTGTTAGTCAAATAAAGCTTATTTACTGAGCAGCCTGTATTGTAATAATTACAGTCAATATAGGAAATATCATGTAAGATAACGTAAGTTGCTAGTTACTGCGGCGTAAATAAACCAACCATAACCCAGTAGGCAAAATTCAAAAAGCAAATTACATCAGCTTTTGAGGAATTTTTAATTATTGTTAGTTGACTTACGCCGGACTGTACTAGTGATTTTGGTTAAAATATAATGCCATTATTGCGGCAGTACATATGACCTCTGAAGCGTCGTTTTCTTTATTAGATTCTCTCCAAGCGGATATTGCTAAATTAATAGATCGGTTACCAACACTAAAACATCAGCAATTTATTCAACAATCGCTCATCACAATTTTGCGTCTTGCTGATAGTGATATTGAACGTCTGGATTGGAAAATATTATCTGCTGCTTTAGCAGATATGGAATGTGGTTTCCAGTTGTTTTATAACTACCGTCATGTTCGGAAAATTACTATTTTCGGTTCTGCTCGTCTAGCAAGCGATACACCAGCATATCAAATGGCTCTGGAATTTAGTCGGGCTGTTTCCCAGTTAGGATTTATGATTATGACTGGTGGTGGTGGTGGTATTATGCAAGCTGGTCAGGAAGGTGCTGGCAGAGAAAATTCCTTTGGTTTGAATATTCAGTTACCTTTTGAGCAACAAGCTAACCCATTTATTGAAGGTGATGCTAAACTAATTAATTTTAAATACTTCTTCACGCGCAAGTTATTTCTCCTGAAAGAAAGTGATGCTGTGGCTTTATTTCCTGGTGGTTTTGGCACTCAAGATGAGGCTTTTGAATGTATGACACTAAGCCAAACAGGTAAATTTGGTCCAGTTCCTTTAGTATTAATTGATCAACCAGGAGGTGATTATTGGCGTTCTTGGAGTCAATATATTAATGAGCAATTAGTCAAAACCGGACTTGTTAGTCCTGACGATCCTAGTTTATATACCATTACAGATAATCTTGAAGTTGCTTGTAACACTATCACTGGGTTTTATCGAGTTTATCACTCTAGTCGTTATGTTGGTGAGCAGTTAGTGATTCGCTTAAAGGAAGATTTATCAGATGCTCAATTGGAATTAATTAATAATAACTTCAATGATATTCTGGTAACAGGTAAAATTGTTAAAAGTCAAGCACTCCCACAAGAAGGACAAGATGAAACATCTCATTTACCTCGGTTAGTTTTAAATTTTAATCAACGAGATTTAGGGCGTTTATATCAAATGATTGGAGTAATTAATCAAGTGGGTATGCCCACTTCAGCGGAAGCAGTACATCCAGAAAGAAAGTAACCGATAGGAATCCGTTAATTAGTTGAAATATAGCAGGAAACGGGATTGAAATTATTTTTGTGTCACCATATTTCCTCGTCTCACTGCTATATTAGTTTGTTTGTCATTAAAAGGGGTTTAGACTAAATTTTTAATCCCACTATTTGGTATTAATCAGTGCTTAAGTAATGTAATAAAATCTAATATAAATGTGTGAAATACTAGTTATTAGGACTCAATACTGATAAATATAATCAGCCTCGTATATTATGGCAAGGAACAGAAAAATAATTTATGCAATTCATTCTGTCCAACTAGGGTTTGCTGATAGCAGAGCGTGACGTTAGCCATATAAACAAAAAACGTATCCGCTCAATAAATGGGGACGGACTACCTGTTCGGGAACGATTTTACGCCATTTGAGGCTTGTCATGGAAGGATTTACCCCGGATTATTGAGCGGTTACCAAAAAACCTTGATAAATAAAGGAATTCAGAGTGATAAAAGGTTCTTCAAGTGCAAGGAATAGACATTAAATCCATCAAAAACCGATTACTTTCCCTTTCTTCAAGACTATTCTTACCTATTTCTAATTCTTTCTCTTGACTCCTGCTGTATCAATTATCAATTACTGAATAAAGGAATTTAACTATGCTGGAATTATTAGGATCAAGTTTGTTTTCTCTATGGCTAGGTGTAGCTAGGGCGCAGATTCAACCTTTAGAAGCATTGAGTGTCTTAGCTTGGCAAGGTAGCTCTAACTTGATTCTTGTTCCTGATCCAAGTCCAACAGGAGCGATCACCGTCCAAGATTATCTTAACGGTTTAATTACGTCAAAATTAATTGACCAAACTCTCATGTCCTCTCAGGGAATTTGGTTGCAGTCTGGACCAATACTGATGGCTAATCATCAAGGTACTATACCTTTACCCGCTGCTTCTTTAACTAAGGTTGCTACTTCATTAGTCGCTTTTAAAGCTTGGGGACCAAATCACCAATTTGAGACTTTAGTTAGTAGCACTGATCCAGTAGTCAATGGGGTAGTGCAGGGTGATTTAATTATCACTGGTAATGGTGATCCTATGTTTGTTTCCCAAGAAGCGATCGCTTTGGGTAAAACTCTCAAGAAAATTGGTATTAAAAAAGTTAAGGGAAATTTGGTAATTACTGGTAATTTTGCCATGAATTTCCAACGTCATCGTATTCTGGCTGGTCAATTACTCCACCAAGAACTGAATCGTCAAGTGACTATTGCTGGTACTGTCAAAGCCGAAACCCAGCCTCAAATCGGACAAATTTTACTGGTACGTCATCTTTCCTTACCTTTGCAAAAACTAATTAAGGAAATGAATGTTTTTAGTAATAACGACATTGCCGAAATGTTAGCCGATTCTGTGGGAGGAGCAGATGTAGTTAGCACCGCAGCATCCCAAATTGCCAGATTCCCAAAGTCAGAAATTCTCCTGATTAATGGCTCTGGTTTAGGTGCAGAAAATCGGATTTCTCCTAGAGGGGTTTGTGCTATTTTTATGGCAATGCAACGGGAAGCTAGTCTTTACAAACTGAATTTAGCCGATTTATTTCCTACCTCTGGATTAGATCACCGAGGGACAATACATTCTAGACATATGCCAAAAGCAACTGTGATGAAAACTGGTACTCTCAATGATGTTAGTGCTTTAGCTGGAGTTGTCCCCACACGAGATCGCGGTTTGGTTTGGTTTGCAATTCTCAATCGTGGTCCAAATATATCAGGTTTTCGGGCTGAACAAGATAAATTTCTCCAACATTTAGAAAAAGAATTAGAAGTATCTACTGATATTCCTGAACCTCTCACACCTCATTTAGATAATTCTTTACCAAAATTTGGTGCAGCTAATCGCAATGAAATTTTGTATAAGCCATCGTAAAGAGAAAGGAGTCAGGAGTCAGGAGTTAGGAAAAAGAAAATTTTTCTCCCTATTACTCATAACTAATGACCAATCACCTATTTTCTTGGGGGATAATTTCGGTTACTACTCTTCGTGCAGGAGAATTACCACCTTTAACAACAATATTTTCTGTTGCTAAATTACCTACGGCTGTTTCCCCTTGAAAAGTTAATTTTGGTTCAATTTGACTATAAACTACATTTCCTTGAGCTTCTAATAATTTTTTATCCAAATACCAGGTAAGTTGATTTGATTTTAAGGATTGACGACGTTTCCCAACTGCATTGACATTACCTGTGAGATATGCAGTTTTTGCGGGTATTTGCATTTTTCCCTGATTAGCAGTAACGGTGATATTTTCAGCAGATTGGAATACCCGAATAGGAAAATTTGTTAAGATATTTTCTTTGTTAATATTCCAGGTTATAGAGTTACTAGTAATTTGTGTTTGTGAGTCTATTAACTCTAATTGTGCCTTGGGTTGAAGAGTTGTAATTTGAGTTTTTAGGTTAATTTCTGCCCCATTGCCTTGACCACGGCCAGTGATTTTGTTATTTTCGTATTTGTTGATTTGAATAGAGCGATCGCTAAATAATTTCTCCTCCTTAATCTGCCATATTAAATGCTCAGTTTGCATTTGTAACTGTTGATCTGTAGACTTTGCAACTACTCCTCCTGAAAATTCTACCCGTTGTTCACGGGTTTTCACCTTAGCTTCTTGGGCTATTGCTGTTAATTGCTTATGGCTACCATTTAACTGATTACGAATAATCAATAAATCTTCTTGAGGTCGCCATTCTAACTCATTACCTTTGAAGACAATCCCATTGCGAGGATCAATGGCTACAATTTTACCTTGAAGAAATAGTTGCTTACCATCTTGCTTAATGTCAGCTTTTTCTGCTTTAATCTGATAAACAACTTTTCCATCTTGGTAAAGTTCCCCTTCTGGATTTTGTGCCTGACCTATTTGTTTATCTGTAGTATATTTTGCTTCTTTAGCTTTAACTTTCCAAATTGGTCTACCTACCTCATCAAATTGTTCTAAAGCCACACCAAAAAAAGTTAACTTAGTATTATCTTCTTGTGTCGGTGAAGCATTAGGTTTCGACTTGGTAGGTAATGGATTTCCGCAAGCAGATAAACATAAACCCAAGCACAATAACAAACACAGGTAAACTAAATTAGTTGATAATCGTAACCCAAACAATGAATAGAAGTGGGGAGAATGATTTTTAGTTCCCCTCTGATATTTTGAATCTTGTCTTCCATTCTCCCTACCCTGTGCATATTTCATTATTCTGGAACTTCTAGATGTCTGTGGTTATCTCGATGATCGTCTAAAAAGCCCATACTAGACAATGGCCGATATGGATAACTTTGACGGGGAGTTTTTTGGATATCTTCTTTGATAGCTTCTAAATCAATATAGCGATCGCTCACATTAATTAAACTATCACTGGTCATAGAACGCAAACTCACCACCTCGACCCTGACACCACGATAGCTCACAGAATTAACAGCATAAGCCAAATCGCCGTCACCGCTCACTAAAACTGCGGTATCATAGGAATCACACAATGCCATCATATCAACAGCTATTTCTACGTCCAAGTTAGCTTTTTTAGAGCCATCTGGTAGTTGTACCAAATCCTTAGCAATAACTCGATAACCATTGCGACGCATCCACAATAAGAAGCCCTGTTGCTTCTCGTTTGTCCGATCTACACCTGTGTAGAAAAAAGCCCGTAACAGCCTTGAACCTCCAGTTAAACGGCACAATAACTTAGTGTAATCAATTTCGATTCCTAGTTGCAGCGCTGCATAAAATAAGTTCGAGCCATCAATAAAAATCGCTACCCGACCCCGATTTTCCAAAACTTGTTCTGGTGTAAAAATTGAGTCGTTTTCAAAATTATTCAACATTGTTGTCATACCTTGTGTTGTTATCCCTGCTATGATAGAAAGTCCTAACTACATAATTGTTAGAATCGCTTATGATAAATCTTCGGGGACAATACCTCAGAAGTCATAAAATCAGTAGTAAAACCACCTCAATTATTTACTCCCTTAACTAGCTATAAGCTGTCAGTAAAGCCCCCAAATTTTTTTTCCAGGAAGTCGCAGGTTTCAAAAATTTTTGATTATTTTGATGTTTCTATCCGTTTAAAAACTGGTTTGGGTGTCTCCAAATTTTGTTTATCGGATAGGATTCCCCATGTTGCGTGAATACAAAAAGGGGCTAAAATTGCACTTTCTTTTTGTTTATTAAAATCAATTCCCCAGCCTAATTGCTGATAAATATCACTGCTGATATTAGGAATAATTGGAGATAGAAGATAAGCTGCTAGTCTGACAGATTCCAGAACCGCATATAGCACCACTTCCACTTCCTTCTGCTTATCTTGTTTATATAACGACCAAGGAGCTTGATCATCAATAAACTTATTACTGGCTTGTACCAGGGATAAAACATAGTGACAGGCTTCATTAAAAGCTAATTCTGTATATGCTTGTTTCACCTTTTCTCCTAACTCCAACCCTATCGCTTTTAAAGGATTTTCAGCCGGAATTGCTGATGGGTTAATAGGAGGGACTTGACTAGCGCAGTATTTCTTCACCATGTTTAAAGTGCGATTTAACAAATTACCTAAATCATTGGCTAAATCTGCATTTAAAACATTAATGAACCTAATCTCATTAAAATCGCCATCCTTCCCAAATTCGATTTCCTTAAGGAAGTAATAACGAACGGCATCACTACCATAATTTTCAACTAAAGCGATAGGATTAAGGGTATTACCTAACGTCTTCCCCATTTTCTGGCCATCTTTAGTTAAAAAGCCGTGTCCAAATACTCTTTCTGGTAAAGGTAACCCCGCTGACATCAACATTGCCGGCCAGTAAACAGCATGAAAGCGTAAAATATCTTTACCAATCAAGTGCAAATTAATCGGCCACCATTTCTGTAAAGCATTGGCTAAGGTTGCTTCTGCGTCTGGTTCTAACAATGCTGTTACATAACCCAGTAAAGCATCAAACCAGACATATAAGGTATGTTTGGAATCCACAGGGACAGGAAAACCCCAATCCAAATTTACCCGCGAAATCGAAAAATCTTGCAAACCTTGAGCGACAAAATTTAAAACTTCATTGCGTCTGCTGACAGGTTGGATAAAATCTGGATGAGATTGAAAAAATTCCTCCAACTGAGTTTGATATTTAGATAAGCGGAAGAAATAGTTCTGCTCGTCTCGCCACTCTACTTGTTTGTTAGTATGTGTAGGACAGTGTTTATCTGCTAGTAAATCCCGTTCTTCCTTAAATTCTTCACAGGAAACACAGTACCAACCCTTTTGTTCTCCTTGGTAGATGTCACCCTTTTCCCAAACACGCTGGAAGAACTCGTTTACTATGGCTTGATGACGGGGTGCAGTGGTTCGACTAAAGCGGTCATATTGAATATCGAGTAAATCCCACAAGCTAAGAAAACTAGGGACAATTTCATCACAAAAGTCTTGAGGTGCTTTTCCTAGATTGGCTGCTGAACGCTGGATTTTTTGTCCGTGTTCATCTGTACCCGTAATTAGTAGCACTTGATTTCCCTGTAAGCGGTTAAATCTAGCTACGACATCTGCCGCTATAGTTGTATAAGCACTACCAATATGGGGGATATCGTTGACATAGTATAGCGGGGTGGTAAGTGCAAAAGTCTTTTCTGTTTTATTCACTAGATTCATAGACAATAAAAGCAAATTATTAATTAGTTTTCTCTTTTAATAATCTAGATTATTTAGACAAAACTACGCAATTATATAACATTGCTACTGTTTTTTTTTTCAAACTACTCCTTAATGGTAATAAATTTACAAACTAAAGAATTGTTTGATTACTTCTATAAATTCACCTGATTGATTGCCAAATCAGCGAAGGTAGTTAGTAATAATCATGGTAAAACCTGTTTGTTTGATTAGTCGTTACAGAGAATACACTAACAGAAAGTCAATACCATAGTCATTTTTATGTAGGTCGGGTTGAGCGAAGAAAAACCCGACGTATTTGTTGGGTTATGCCTTACGGCACACTGCGTGAACGTGCCATTGCTTCGCGTTCACGCAGTGTCCCCCAGGGATACGTTCACGTTCCACAACCCAACCTACGAATCAAGGAATTTTTTGATTTGCCTAAAGTATTGAGAAAGTTAAACAAGATAGCTAATTGTGTGGATATCATTCACCATGAAAAATTTTCCCAGTCATAATTCATAAAACTTGTTAATTTCGATGTTGATAATTTTAAGAAATAGTTTAACTGGAGATGCTTCATTGAAAAAGCTTTCTCAGGTGTAAGTTCAATTTCCTGTGTTATGTATGTATTTAGCCACATTTCTATAAACAAGATTTATAAGTTTATAGTGAATAAATGTAAACACACATCTAATTCAAAGTTAAAGACAGTTACAGTCGAGGATCTTAAGTAATTGGATAGAATTAATTACATAATTTATTTTTCTGTTCCCTACTATAATATTATCTGCAATCCTCATCAGGATTTCACGCTTTCACCTAAGTAGGTGAGCATTAAAAACTGTCGTTATGAAAAGGCAAAAGGCAAGAGGCAAAAGGCAATAGGGAAGAGGTTTTAGGTAATTTTACTTTTCTTTACACAGATTGGTTTTATTGTGTTCATCTACTTACTTGTATATGATGAATACAAATGGCTATAAATTCTGTAATCATGGTTTCAGAGTGGGTTATTTTTTGTCTAGAAAGGTTGATTTTTACAAACGGACGGAAGAGAAAAGTTCTGTCCCTATTCCCATCTGTATAGGGAAAACGGTAAAGTTAAAGATATAATAGATCACAAATATCAGCAAAATGCCACCAGTTGACGCTAAACCTTGTTTTTTGACTCCTGCGCCAGTACAATCGGAATCGCCGTTATTTATCTATTTACCGGGAATGGATGGAACTGGTAAACTATTGCAAACCCAAATCCCTGAATTATCAAAAAGTTTAGATGTTCGTTGCTTGGCTATACCCAGAAATTACCTGACTACCTGGGATATTTTAGCGAAGAATGTTTTAGATTTGATTCATGCGGAGTTGGAGAAAAGCTGTCAACGGACAATTTATCTATGTGGTGAATCTTTTGGTGGTTGTTTAGCAATGAAAGTAGCAACCCAATCACCGCAGTTATTTAAACGGATTATCTTAATTAATCCCGCTTCATCTTTGCAACAGCGCTCTTGGTTTAATTGGATCACTCAAGCTACTCACTTTGTGCCATCATCCCTATTTAATATTGGTGCATTAGGTTTGTTACCGTTTCTGGCATCATTAGAACGGATTGCTCCAAGCGATCGCTTGATGTTGCTAACAGCAATGCGTTCTGTTCCATCAACAACTGTCAACTGGCGTTTGTCATTGTTGCGAGATTTCCAAGTTGATCAAGAACAATTACAGCAGTTAATACAACCAGTTTTACTGATTGGAAGTGGTAGCGATCGCTTATTACCTTCTGTGAGTGAAATCGTCAGATTAGCAGATATGATACCAAATACTAAGACGTTTATCCTACCTAATAGCGGTCATGCTTGTTTGTTAGAGGAAAAGGTCAATCTCTATCAAATTCTCAAAGATAACGATTTTTTAGAAATTAAGATCCCCAAAATGATCACGTCAGTAAATTCTCTTAATAATTAGGGCTGACTACGAATTTATAACAGGCCAACAGAGGAGTTTGTCAGCCTGTAAAATTAATAGTTTCCAAGCTGTCAGGATGTTGAGTACGCTTATTCCTAACAGGTGGTAGGAAATAGCAAACTGAAATTCAAACATAGTTTCAGGATGCTATCGGTGGGTTTTTACACTTCCCACAGTATTCTGTAAAATCCGCTTACTCTTCGGAGATGAATATTTAGTATCTTTCACAGTTTGCATTGCTTCCTTAACAAGGGTAGCTAGTTCTTCTAACTGGCTAATCGCTTCTGCGCCTTCTAACTTCATCAATTCTCGATCATCACGCATTTCTGTCCAGGTAATACCATAATCTGATACTAAGAAGCGAATTAGATGATTGTCTCCTAAGCTCACCATAAAGGATGCACTATTCATCTGATAGCCACAAGTATAGCAGGAAGCCGGATAACCGTGCCGTTCCAGGACAACCGCTAAGGCTTGCAGGTTCATTACCAAATCTTGCACAAATTGTCTATGTTGATTTGCTAGTCTTAAAAACACTTTTCCCTCCAGACACCACAGTTATTTGAGTTTATTTTATATTTTCTTTAGATTTTCTCATGGACTGACATTGTAAGATATACAATACAATTTTTAGTTGTTCATGAGTTATCTCGCTTAGGTTAGGGGATAATTATACTTTCAGCAGTATCAAACAATGCAATTGCTCAGGTAATCTGAGAAGACAGAGTTACTAAAATTTATATTTGAGCTTTCCCTATCCGTTCACAATTGTAGTTGATAAAATTGGGACGCTTTCAGCCTAACTTAAATCCACTTATAGTCAAGTTCGTTAAACCTGTATATGGCAGACTCACAGATGATGTAAGTCCAAATTTAGATGATTCACTAACTCTAACGCCTATTTTCGTTGCTCGTATTTTTATCTCCACTTCAAATAAACATTACATCGTATAATATTTATCAGATTAATACAATTGTTGAATATACTTATTTTTTAATGTTTCTAATGAACGCATCTTGAGTATTTTAAACCCACTCAGATGGGTTTTTCCAGCAATTCTCATATTGAAATAAATAATAAATTAAACCCAATTGCAAACCTGAATACTTAGTAGGAAAGAATTATACTGTCAGTATAACCCACATTCAGCAGGTGATTTTTTAAATTTTAGAATTATCTACAACCCAATG
>JBAXRM010000070.1:0-20972 GCA_037131225.1 Nostocales cyanobacterium ELA583
GAATAATTTAAGTTGGAAAATATGAGATTTCACTACATATTTACCACTACCAAAAAATGAGCGAACCGGGAGTGATAATTGCAGATTAAACTTTATTTACGTATATAAAATGCATTAACAAACAATTATAACCAATAAGGACAGGGAAAGACAGACTCGCAATGCACAACTCAGTACCATTTTTGCAAATATGCTATTTTAACTAAGTAGGTGAACACAATAAAACCAATCTGTGTAAAGAAAAGTAAAATTGCCTAAAACCTCTTCCCTATTGCCTTTTGCCTTTTCATAACGACAATTTTTAACGCTCACCTACTTACAGCAAATATTAAACCTAAATATTAACAAATTATGAATAATCAACAACCAGGAGAATTTGATGCTGTTCTTGGTGGTAATAATCCATCAATGGAAGGTACAGCCGTTTTAGGTGGTATTGAAGGGGTGAAATTACGGTTGCAAATTCCAGATTCAACCATGAAAATTGCCGCAATGAAGCAAGCTTTGAATTATGGAGAACAGGGTTTAGATTTAGTAATTCAATGTTTAAATAATAAATCTTGGGATATACAAAATGAGGCTTATTTAATCTTAAATGCTAGACCAGAAGCAAGAATTAAAAAAGCTGAAAATTATACAAACGCACCTACAGACAGTAGTGCTTAGAGAAGCCTAAGCGACAACGACACAAAGCTACTTCGTAATGGGTCTTGATATTTCAATGCTAAAAGCTGTCGGTCTGGGCTTCACAGTATGGTTTTAAGCGGCATTTCTTTCCGCTACTCTGGTTTTCGGGTCGCGTCTTCGTTCAGGAGCTTGTAACCCTTTATACTCTTATTCTTTTAACCTCTGCACTTCTTCAAGATCCACGACTTCTGAGAGAATTAATCTCAATAAATGATAGATATGGAAAAGAAGTCGGGGATCTATCAAAAGGTTATGATTAATATAGAAAATTAAAATTTAGGACAGTGAAAAATGTATCAAACAGATCCGCCACTTTCTCCTAAAGAAACATTACCAACAATGTATGATCTTCCTAGCGAAGACCCGGAGGAACCTGGTTTGCCAGATCAATTTCATGTATTTCAACCACAATTATTAACAGACACATTTTGCCCACCTAACTATAATTGGCAAGAAATATTTACAGGAACAGACATAAATCTCTATTATGATTTACGTCATCTGTCATGGTACAAAAGACCAGATTGGTTTGCAGTTTTAGGAGTACCATACCTGTATGAAAATAGAGATTTAAGATTAAGTTATGTAGTGTGGCAAGAAGCAGTAAACCCTTATATTGTCGTTGAATTACTATCACCAGGAACAGAAAAAGAAGATTTAGGACAAGTCTTACGAGATGTAGAAAAACCCCCAGGAAAATGGCAAGTATATGAACAAATACTCAGAGTACCTTACTACGCAATATTTGACAGATATAAGTCAAAATTTAGAATGTTCAAGTTAAATGGCGGAATTTTTACAGAAGTAGAATTAGTAGATGATCGTTTTTGGATTCCTGGACTAGAATTAGGCTTGGGGGTATGGATAGGTAATTATCAAGGTGTAGAAATGCCTTGGTTACGTTGGTATGATCAAGAGGGAAATTGGATATTAACCAGTGTAGAAAAAGAACGCCAAAATACTGAATTAGAAAGACAAAATACTCAATTAGAAAGGCAAAATACTGAATTAGAAAGACAAAATACTCAATTAGAAAGGCAAAAGGCTGAATTAGAAAGACAAAAGGCTGAATTGGAAAAACGAAAAACAGAAAGATTAATAGCCCAACTAAGATCATTGGGTATAGAACCTGATCTAGAGTAATATTAACGTAAGTTGCTGTTAGTCACATTGTCTGATAGCGCAGCGTGGCGTAGTCATATCAGGATTTACAGGATTTAAGGATTTATGGCTAACGCCACGCTATGCCTGATGCCTCCGGCACGCTACCGCGAACGGCACACTACGTGAACAGGATTATGAATAAATAAAAATCCCTGTTTTCATCCTTTAATCCCGGATATCCTGATTCTGACAAAAATTAAAAAAATTAAGTAATCCCACAGAGGAATAGAAACAACAGTTTTACTTTACGGTTCTACCCAACGGCCATCAGCTTTAATCAGATTAATTAATTCTTCTACACCTTGTGTTTCTGGGACTTTTTTAATTTCTTCTCGACCACGATATAAAGAAATGTAGCCGGGGGTTTTGCCAACATAGCCATAGTCAGCATCAGCCATTTCTCCCGGTCCATTGACAATACAACCCATAACTGCGATATCTAACCCAGTCAAGTGTTTAGTAGCTTCCCGGACTACGTGCAGCACTTCCTCTAGATTAAATAAAGTCCGTCCGCAAGAAGGACAAGCGACATATTCAACCATAGTTTTCCGCAAACCTAAAGCTTGCAGAATGCTGTAACAAACAGGAATTTCCTTTTCTGGCGCTTCTGTCAAAGATACGCGGATTGTATCACCAATACCATCAGCCAGTAATGTGGCAATACCGGCAGTAGATTTAATTCTGCCATATTCACCATCACCTGCTTCTGTCACGCCCAGATGTAAAGGATAATCCATGCCTAAATCATCCATGCGTTTGGCCATGAGACGATATGCAGCAATCATCACAGGAACTCGTGAGGCTTTCATGGAAATTACGACATTGTGAAAATCCAAAGATTCACAAATACGAATGAATTCTATGGCAGATTCCACCATACCTTCGGGGGTGTCACCATAGGTAAATAGCATTCTTTCGGCTAAAGAACCATGATTTACACCAATTCGCATCGCTTTACCTTGATCACGCAAGGAAATTACCAGCGGTGCTAAGGTTTCGCGGATTTTTTCGCCAATTTCGTCAAATTCAGCTTTTGTATATTCGGTGCGGATGGTATTGGGTTTTTCAAATACATACAAACCTGGATTAATTCGCACTTTTTCGATATGTTTGGCGACCTCCAAGGCGATTTTCATGCCATTGTGATGGACATCAGCCACAATTGGCACATCACGGTAAGTTTTAATTAATTTTTGTTTAATTTCCGCCAAAGCTTTAGCGTGTCCCAGGCTAGGAACGGTGACGCGGACAATTTCGCAGCCTATTTCATGGAGACGACGAATACCCGCGACAGAACCATCAATATCCAGGGTATCTTCATTAATCATTGACTGTACCGTTACTGGGTATCCACCCCCAATGGTGACATCTCCCACTTGTACAGCGCGGGTTTTGCGGCGTTTGATGGTGGTATCAAAGGCAGGTTGACTAGATATAGTGTTGGTAATTTCCAGAGTCGGCAGAGTTTGCATAATCTAAACAGGTAGATTTTCTGTAGCTAAAATATCAGATTGCCAGAGGTTATACTTCTCAGATTGCCACAATTGGGGGTATTTTAGGTGATAAATTGGAAAAGAAATAGGGAACAAGGGAACAGGGAACAGGCAAGAGTTTTACCAATGACCAATTCCCAATGCCCAATGACTAATGACTAACTTAAATTTACTAATTTGATGCGTAAAACGATATGATAAGAGACATCACTTCAGTCATCAAACCATGAACGCTTTATGAAAACAGAAACCGTTCGCACGACGTTAACCATTCCCAGAGAACTCCTAGAAGCCACAGACAAAGCGGTTCTGGAAGGAAAGGCGAAAAATCGGAATGATTTTGTCGCTCAGGCTTTGCGAAGAGAACTAGCAATGCAGAAGCGATCCGAAATAGATGCCGCATTGGCAGAAATGGCCAATGATCCAGATTATCACGCAGAAATCTTAAAACTGGAGTTGGAATTTGCTACAGCACAGTGGGAGGCTTTGCAGTTAGGGGAATCGCCAAGATGAGAAGGGGTGAGGTATATGATGCGCGTCTAGAAATGTCTGAAGGCTCGGAACAGGGAGGAACTCGCCCTGTAATTATTGTTAGTCGTGATGTGATTAATCTATCCAGCCCAGTGGTTTTAGCAGTACCCTGTACCACCTATCAAGATGGGAAGCGAGTTTACCCCACTCAAGTTTTAATCTTATCACCTGATGGCGGACTCAAGAAAGACTCAATCGCAATGGCAGATCAGGTACGGGTGTTATCTAAAACCCGCTTTTTGCGTTTAAGAGGAATACTTTCTGAAGTTGTAATGGCACATTTGGAGCAAGCATTGTTAATTGCATTAGATTTGCCGGGGTGTTAATAAGCTTTATCTTTGAGGGAGAGAACAGGGAAAAGTATTGAAAGTTTTTTGGTGTATGGTTTTTGAGGGAAATTTTGTGTTTCATTCAACTGCATACCACTATATGAAGCTGTATAGAATAAAATATTAAGAATAGTTGTAGCTTGATTGCCCGTTAGGTATGCAGACAAACACAGATGTAGACGTGTTAGCGGCTTACCCCAGGGTACACAGATAAAGATGTGTTAGTCAGTCAATTGATTTTAGGATTCTGTGCAGCTTCACATAAAATTGAATTGGTATAATCTAAGTTGGTATTAGGAAAACGTTTAAAAACCTCAAACTCATAGTCGCAATATGTCTAAATCAGTAAAAATATCAAATCATTTAACACAGCAGGCTAAGGAAAAAGAGAAAGAAGAGCAAATCATGCATGAGATTAGAGTACTGTTGAAAACCTTGGTTTATCAAGAAGAAGTTACAATGAAAGAAGTCATAGATTGTCTTTATGATGTTGGTTCAACTAATTTAATAAATCAAAAGTTCAAATTTGGAACTCTTAATAAAAGTCTGAAATTTATAACTAAAATGTCTAAACCTGCATTTAAAATGCTTGCTTGGCAATGGGTTAAGAAAAATTGCCCTGATTTGATTGCTAATTGGTTGCAAGATAAAGTGACATTTATCAGAGTAGAAGAAATGCGGGTAGAAGTAATGACAGAAAATGAAAGTCTGGAAAATCTAAGTTTAGCTTCTATTTCCCAACTTCCACAGGAAAATCAAATTGAACTGCCTGCAACAGCGCTTCGCTATCAGGTAAAACGTCTTCATTTACAGGTGAAATTGTTAACAGGTATTTTAGTTGCCACAGTAACTTTATTTGGTGGTAGTTTGATTTGGCTAAGTAATTCATTACATCTGTCCCATTTGCAAACTTTAGAAAAACCACAAAAACAAATTAAAACTTTAGAATCTAGTACCGCAGGGCGGAATTAAGAATTAAGAATTAAGAATTAAAATACCTCTAAATAAATTTATGGGCTTATATCTTTAGCTGCGGGGAGTGTCAAATGTCGCGGGTTTTAATTCTCGGTGGAATTGGTGATGCGGTAGAATTGGCTGCTAAGGTAGCAAATATTCCTGGTGTTGAGGCGATCGCTTCTTTAGCTGGTCGTACCCGTGAACCTGCTAATCTGGTTGGTAATGTGCGAATTGGTGGTTTTGGTGGTGTAGTCGGATTGGTTAGTTATCTGCGAGAAATGCAAATTGATCTATTAATTGATGCTACTCACCCTTTCGCTAGTCAGATTTCGGAAAATGCAGCCGCGGCGACGCAGGAAGTAGGTATTCCTCGCTTAATGGTCATTCGTCCACCTTGGGAAAAACTTGATGATGATTGCTGGGTAGAAGTAGAAAATAATCTGGCTGCTGCTGCTATTCTAGCAAATCAAGCTAAACGAGTATTTTTAACAATTGGTAGGCAAGAAATTGCAACTTTTGCACATTTACAGGAAATTTGGTTTTTAATGCGGATGATTGATCCACCAAATACTGATGTTGTCCTACCACCAGGATTGATTTTATGCGATCGCGGTCCCTTTACTTTAGAAAATGAGCAGGAAATTCTCCTCAAATACAATATAGATATCATTGTTAGCAAAAATAGTGGTGGTAATGCTACATATCCCAAAATAATCGCCGCCCGAAAACTAGGAATCAAGGTTGTGATGGTAAATCGTCCACCCGTACCCCCCGGAGAACAAGTTCCAGATGTGGAAAGTGCTTTGCAATGGCTATTGAACAAGTTAGAGATTTTGTTACAGCATAGTCAATAAGCTTATAATATTATTATTGATGTTCTAAGATTTCATAATACATAACAGCTAATGATTTCACAAAAGTTACAAAATATTATCTTCAATAAGTATGTAGATTCCCATAGATCTATTCTAGAGCAAATTTTTTCACAAAAACTCTGGAATACTTGCAATACTGATGGGAGAAATTTTATTTTTTAGTAATCCGACAGAGTTCATTTTTCATTTCTGGGTTTAATTGGGGAAATATTGAACTTAATAACTTTAGAGAAAGTTGGTCATTATTATCTCATGAAATACTTTACTTAATTCCTCTTCCACCAGTTTTCAGAGCAAATCAATTGCAGGAATAGGAATATAGATATCCAGAACCTTTGTATGGATATCAGCCTATTCCCATACAATACAAAGATACGAGTGGACTTTAAACTTTTCTAGAATAATTGATTCCTGGTTAATGGCTGCTATTATTTATGATGCTAATCCCCTTTTAAGACAAGATAGGATAAATCTCATTGCTAATATAAATACTCATCCTACATTGTTTGAAGTTTGCCAATCATTACAATTTTCTGAAGATGACTCTAAAATTCAATGGAATAATTTACCAGAAGATATTTCCAATCAGGAATCAGAATTTTATAATCATAGAGAAAGTTTACTAAGTTTAAATTTATCAATTGATAATAAGCGTAGGAAAAGCGAGTAAATTGTTCCTACGCTTAAAATCTAAATGCTAGGAATCTTATATAGTAGCATTTCTAGCATTTTTTGAAATATGCACAAAAATAGGTTTTTAGAGTATTCGAGTGCGGGAATTAATTTATATTGCTGTCAGCGTCACCAATGGCTGTGAATATTGTATTGCTTCCCACAGTGCGGCTGCCCGTGCCAAAGGGATGAATGATCAAGTATTTGGTGAACTAATGGCAATTACCGGGGCTGCAAATATGACCAATCGGCTGGCTAACGGTTATCAAATTCCCGTTGATGAACAATTTAAAACTAAGTAAGTTTGTCAGAATCAGGATGTCCACCGATTAAAGGATGAACAGGATGAAAACAGGAGTTTTATAGTACCTACACAATAATGTATTGACATTGTGTACACGATTATCTATACTAGGAGTGATGGAGTAATTAAAATTCAGGAAACTAAAAAATGGTAGCTTCCTTTGAAATGGATAATCCCGGACGCAATCAGGTAATTAATATTAGAGTTCAAGAAAAACAGCGTAATTTAATTGATTATGCTGCATCAATTCTTGGTAAAACTCGTTCTGATTTCATGCTAGATGTTGCCTGTAGAGAAGCAGAAAAAGTAATTTGCGATCGCACTTTTTTTGCTTTAGATGAAAAAAAATATCAAGAATTTCTTGAAATTTTAGATGCACCACCTAAAGCAGATGAGGAACTACGTAAATTTTTAGCTGCTAAATCACCTTGGGATTAAGAATGGCAGAAACAAAAATTATAGAAGCTCCTCAACCAATTAATTCTAGTCATGATATATCACAATTTCAATCAAAGTCAGAAACTTTAAATAATTGGTTGAAGCAAAAAGCTTTAAAAAATGAGGGGGATACTGCTAGAACTTATGTAGTGATTTTTGAACACAAAGTAATCGGTTATTACTGTTTAGCAAGTTCTGGTGTATATCACTCATTAGCTATTAGAAAAGTCAAGCAAAATGCACCAGATCCAGTACCTTGTATGCTTATTGGTAGGTTAGCTGTTGACGAACAATGGGAAGGAAAAGGTATAGGATCTGGTTTATTAAGAGATGCAACTTTTCGGGTTTTACAAGCATCTAAAATTGTAGGAATAAGATGTATTTTAGTTCACGCTAAAGATGAAGAAGCTAAACAATTTTATTTAAAACATAAATTTAAACCTTCACCGATAGAACCTTTAACATTAATGTTGCCTTTACAAGATATTGTTGCAAACCTTTAATATTTATGTAGGGGTTTAGCAGTGCTAAACCCCTATTTATAGAGTCCAAGGATTACATCCGTAATATCTAATTAAAATTATCTTTTCGGTTTTGGTAAGTCTTCAAGTTGTCGCCGTAAGTCTTGAAGATTCTTTTCCGCTTCAGTGGCTTTATCGGATGTATCTTGTACATTTTTTTCGGCTTTTAATAAATCAGATAAATCAGGCTTTTGCTCTGCTCGTAAAGCCTCTTCGTATTTCTCTTTAGCTTTTTGAGCTTCTCCTTTAGCATTATTAGACTCATCTTCAGCCCGATTTATATCGGACTCTTTATTTTTTCGCTGCTTCTCTAATTCTGTATCATCTTGTCTAGAATCTTCTGGAGAAATATCTTGATTTGGTTCTACATTGCGATTATCTAGATTATCATTCAAAGATGGATTATTTTCTTGCGCTAACTGTTCTTTGACAATATCAAGGGATCTCCGTCCTGTATCTGATGCGCCTTCTGTACCTTCAGAGGATTCTTTATTCTCCCTTTGCGATCGCCATTCAGCAAGTTTTCCAACGGTAATGTCTTGATTTGATTCTAAATTGCGATTATCTAAATTATCATCCAAAGATTGACTATTTTCTTGCGCTAACTGTTCTTTGACAATATCAAGGGATCTCCGTCCTGTATCTGATGCGCCTTCTGTACCTTCAGAGGATTCTTTATTCTCCCTTTGCGATCGCCATTCAGCAAGTTTTTCACCAGTATCAGTGGTGAATTTATTATCTGTTGATTCTTGATTATTTTCTGGTGTAGAACTTTTCTCTTGTTTAGCTTGCTCAAGTTTTTGCTGTTCAAGTTTTTGTTGATCAGTTTCAAGACTCATTTTTTACCTCACATTGATTGTGTATTAAGGATTATTTTGACTGAGATATTCCTGGTAGGCTTCATTCTGCTCTTCTGAGGTAAAATGAACCATCACTGGGTTTTCTTTCAACCATTGGTCGAAAGGTAGTGTAGGTGAACTTTTTACAATAACCTGTGGATCGGCATCCGAAGATAATATTTGCGGTTGAAAGGTATCTTGCTGAGATTGTTTGCGATTGGGGTTGTAGAAAGGTAAATTAAAATGGGTATGAATAATATTGATATTCTTAATGTTGGCTTTCCAGAAAAAATCGAATAAATCACCAACAATAGGTACTAAACCAACTCCCGTATCTACAGCAATATTACTAAACATTGGGATGATTTTGTCATTAGGAAGTCCCATCACTTTAGCCCTCCAAATAATATACAAGGAAGGTAAAATTGTGATAATGTCGCCAAATCCCGGTAAGATAAATCCAGCAACAGCTTCTGCTCCGAAAGATTTGCGAATCCCAGGTATCTCAAAAGCACTATCCATCATTTTTGCAACTTGATGAATTTCTTTAAGTATTTCTTGGTTAGCAGAACTTAAAGCCGCTGTTTGTGTGGAAGTGTTTATTTCATTCTCCATAATCATTGATTCTCCTTCAGATAATTTTGATATTGCTCTTGTTGTTCTTCTTCGGTAAAAAACTCTAAGCCAGAATTTTGTTTGATGTACTCTTCAAAGTACAAAATGTTTATACTATTATCTTTCTCGGATAAATATTTCTGATAAGCTTTCCTTTGCTGAGATTCAGTGAATTTTTGAATAACTGGGTTACTCTCAACCCACTCTGCAAAACTCATGACAACACTATCTGATACTCCTTTCTCAAATAAATATTTCTGATAAGCTTTTCTTTGCTGGGATTCAGTGAATTTTTGAATAACTGGATTATTCTGAACCCACTCCGTAAAACTTGAGACTTCTTGAGCAGCAATTTTGGGAGGAGATTGAGCAAATTCTAAACTAGGATTGCGATATCCTTCATTGGATTGAGCTAAATCAGCTTGATAATCATCATAACCATAATAGTATTTGTAAATTTTAAACTGGAGGTAATTTTTAAACCGAAGGTAACGTTCTTTGCGGCTCTTGCTATCCAATATGCTCTTGAATATACCGATGATATCTTGTTTATGGATTTCGTCGAGATCTACTCCTTTATAATCTATTTCACCATTGAGATTATTTATTACCCAGTTGCCTCCAAGATACATATCCTCAGTTTGGATTTTTTGTCTAATATTTTCCATTGCTTGGCTTTGTTCTGCTGGATTCAGCTTCTCCCATTCAAAACTCAGGATTTTAGCCATGCGAATTGCTTCTTTTAATTTGGTTTGGTTTGGCCATCCATAAACCAACCAATTGTGCTGATGACGTTCTGGCAAAAAATTAAGATCAAAATTTTCTAAGTGTTGTAATACATTTTCTAAAATATATACAACCCCATGAGGATACTCGGTAACTAAAGCTTCTTTAATACTAAGATGGTATCCTTCGTTGATTGCCTGCGCCCGTTTTAAAAAAGAAAATGTTGATGTATATTCCCAAAGTAGTTGTCTTCCCATTTATTTTTCACCTTTTCTTTTAAATTTTTTTTATTAATACACACCAGTATAAAATCTGATTTCATTTGGTGCAAGCAAATTTTATACTTCCTTTACAATTTTAGTAAAAATAATCATAAACTGTTTTTTATGATCATCATCTAAAAGATCTTTTTCCAATCTAAACCACATTTCTTTGGTATAGCACAATGCCAAATCCAAGTTATTCATATTGTTAACATTTGTGCTTTGTAAAATTACTTTACAAAGTTTAGTAAAGTTGATGAGTTTACTTTGTGAATTAGCTTGCTTAAGCTTAAATTTATCTAACGCATTTTTAAACTTCGGCTTACTTGTTTCTGCTAATTCTAAAATTTGATCACGATAGTTACATTCAACTTGACATAAAGAACAGTTAAGATTTTTTGGTTCTTTATTAATAAATTGGCTCATGTAATCTCGTACTTGCAAATCAGAAATGTGAGGACTAGGATCGTCGTCAAAACCCCGCCAGCGATTTTCAATGGCTGATTTACCTTCATAAGTGAGAGGTAGTTTATCTTTGTAAACAGGAATATCTATGAATGTGGCTTTTTGCAATCCAGTATAAAAAACTGCTGCTCTACCTGTTTCACATTTACCTAAAAAGTCTCTTTGTTCTTCGCTCATAATCATGGCATTAGCGATCGCCTCTCGATCATGGGCATCTCTCAATTGATGAGCAATTTGTACATTAGTATTTCGCATTGCATCCCGTGCCAATTTTTCGGGAGATTGATCGGCAATAATTAAACCTTCACCATAGGCTCTCACTTCAGCCAACATATTACAAAATGCTTGCACTGACTTGGCTTTTACATCCGAACCTCCTCCTTCTTGATTACCAGTAGAAGCCACATTTTCTAAAACATTATGAGCCTCTTCCACTAAAGTAATGTGGGCTAATTCTTTGCTGGTGTGCAGTTCTCGATATTCTCTTAATAAGGTTAAAAAGAACATCATTACTAATGATTTATCTTGTTCATTTAAGTCATTAAGTTCCAAAATTACAGGATGGGTAAATAGAACTTCCGCACTAGGATTAGAGCGAGGACTACTAAACATTAAACCCTTACTTCCCATTAATAAAGGCTTGATTCTGCCCTTAATTGCTGCTTCTAAATTACTTTTTACTTCTCCTTGATAACCCCTTTCTCTTAATACTTGTTCCACTGTCACATAAAAATCTTTCATAGTCGGAAACTGACGGGGATCAGAGAATCTACCATAATCAGTTAATCTCCAGCCATATTGACGATAAATTACCTCTAGACCTTCTGAAATAATTGATGATAAGGGTCCAACAGGGGGCAATGCACCCTCAAAACAAGTTTGTAAATTGGCTAAATGAGATTCTACTCTTACTCCTTCGATTAGTTCAAAAGGATTAAATCTTAAAGGTGCAATGTTTTCATTACCCAAGGTGTAGATAAGTAATTTATTTTGAAATACATCTACATTTCGCAATCCCCGATATTCTTTTTTAGCTGACTCAATCACTAAAAAAGGAATCTTCAATTTACGCCAAAACTGATCTAATAAATATAGGCTAGTATTACTTTTTCCACTCCCTGTAAATCCTGTAATTAAGGCGTGTTTGGTAAAGGCATTTTTGGAAAGATAAGCTCTACCCCCTACATGAAATCTCCCCAAATCAATGGCATCTTCAGGAATTTCTTCATTACGAGAACCAGGATGAAAATCTGGAGGACGTTGCTTAACAGGAATACCTGGTACTCCTCCTTCAATGGAAATAGGAAACCGAAAAACTGAACCGGCTCCTCTTGCATCCATTAAATACCTCAATCGTCTGAGGGCATCATGGGGTGCTTTTTTGCTGTGAAGTTTTAAAATTAATGGATCAAAAATTAGATATTGGCGAACTTTTTGAAGATGGCTAGAATTTTCATAAAGAGATATTTCAGACCCTGAAGGAATTGGTTCACTTTCCCCTAAAGGTGGTTCTAATTGACGCTCTTCTCTGATACTAGCAGCAAAAGCCGCCGCTACTTGTTCTCCTGCTGCTTGATCATCGGAAAAACAAAATAGTGTAGTGAGGAAAGGATAGGTATTTAATCTTCGTAAATTAGCGGCATAAAGTCTTGATTCCCAGCGTAATTGAGGATCAGTTTTGCTTTGGGAAGGGTTAACCTGTGCATTACCAAAATTCGTTCCCTTGGTTTGCATTTGTGCTAAACTTTCTGATTGACGGGCAACTTCAGCCATCAATTTTGCTTCTTCTGCTTTTAAAACAGTTGGAGTTAATAAGATTAACACACTAACTGCCGATTTTTGGCAAGCGATCGCATTAAAAGGAGTTAAAAAAGTGCCTCCAGCACCCCACCAAAAGCGAACACCATAAAAAGCGAGAGGATTTAAGGGAACTTTTTGTTCGGGGTGATGATAAATAAACTCTTTAGGCAAAGAAAACTCACTATCAGGAGAATTAGATTTTTCCCCAACGATAGGAGTATCTTCTCTGATGAAAGTTTTAACTTCTTGCTGTGAAACTTCTAAAGAAAAGCGATAATTATAATTTTCAGATAAGTCTTGTAATTCATCCTTATCTAGTAACTGAGGTTCAAACCCAAAGGATGATAACATTCTCTCTAAATCATTGAGGAGAATATTGGCATGAATAGCACCTTCAGGAATGTCAGCAGTTCTTAATCTTCCTAAAAAATAAGTATCAATATTTTTATGCGTCTGATTTAGGTCAAATCTGAGAGCATAGGTTACATCTTCTGTACTACGCCATAATCCTGATACAAATTGATTCCAACGACCAAAATATTCTTGAATGCGGTCTAGTCGTTCTTTACCTAAAAGAGTGTGATCTAGAAGAAAGTCGGGAATAAATGCAATTTTTAATCCGAACATAAAACCATTTACCTTATCAGAAGATAGGTTTATGTAGAGTATATTTAAAAAATCTGAGCTTTCATTCATAATTGACCAATTCCTGCAATGCTTCAATTAAGCCTATTCAGATTTTTTATTGAATAAGAAAGCAGCTTAATTTTACACTATTTTATACGAGATATTACGCAGGTAAAACAACTATACATATTTCTTCACAATTAGACTCAAAACTGCTGAATCATTTGATTCTATGGTAGGGTTAAGCATCGCTCATTGGTGTCAACTTAACGTAAAAGCCTTGTAAAAGCTGGGTTTCATTCTTCTCGTTCCCATACTCTGTATGGGAATGAATTCTAGAAGGCTCTGCCTTCAATGACAGCAGAGACAGAGCCGTCTAGCCCTCTTAAAGTTTAAACAGATAAGAGGGAGAATTAAAAGACATTACCAATGATGATTATTATCGTTAATTAGGGACTTTATTTTTTGGAAGTCCCTTAACAGTCAACTGTCAACAATCATCTTTTAATAACTGAGACAATCCTTAGAAATAGCAAAGGTTTCACTGACAATTTCTGATGCTAATTTATCAGATTTAAGTAGAGGATAGTCCTGATTACTATGATGTTTATGCCCATTGGAGAATGACTGAGATTGTAAAGAAAGTCCCATTGCTAAACTAGGCATATAGATAATATTGTAATTTGCCACATCTTGAGAAGATATGCTCGCAAAAGACAGATTAAATAAGCTGTGTAAAGGTAACTTATACAGGTCACGGTGAGGAATTAGAATTATTGTATTTACCCCTTCTAATTCTTGAATTATTGTAGAAATATTCAAGATATTTTGTAACTGTAAGAGTTTAGATACTGTTGCTGACTGTTGCCAATCTGCTAACCAATGTTCAAATTCAATTAATCGTCTTGCCCCTTCGGGAATTGCTTCTATCTCTTGTATGGGTGTAAATAGTAAAATGGGTGATGGTGCTTGATCTTTGATAATAAATGTCTGTAAAGCGGCTGGGCTAAGATGCCAATAAATTATGGCTGTGGAGGGATTAAGCAATTGTTGAATAGAGCTATAATTCTCAGAATCAGGTTGAGCATTTAAATCAGGAATCAACCACTTTAAACAATTATTTTTCCCCTGTTCGGCGGTTTCCCAAGCTTCTACTAAGTCTCCTGTATTTACCGCCAAATCAACTGCTAGTTGTCCCAAACCAGCGAACTTTAGTATCAGTTGTTTTTTATTTTCATCAGCACGGGTAGGCTGTGTGAGTAATTGTTGTAATAATTCAATGCCCCATTTTTGTAATTCCTGTGCCGCTACTGTTTCTCCTAAACAGACAAGCACTTTGGTCAGCAATTGCAAAATTTCTAAATGCAATTCTGGAAAATCTTCTGGTGTCAGCGTGGATAGTGCCAATTGGTATTCAGACATGGCATGATGCCAATAATCACGAGGTGCGGTTTCTTTTTTGCCTTGCTCGTAGTAAGTATTACCAACTGCTATATGTAATCTTCCCCAACCTTCTGGGTGAGTATCGGGGCGAAGATGTTTCAAACCTTCCTGATAACTTGCTAATTTACCTTCATAGCCGCCTAAGTTCAGGGCTGAATTGGATGCAGAAATGCTACTAAATACAATTAGTGATGATTGCTGGGGGGTAAGATTACTAGCAGCCGCACCCCTACCCAGCCAAGCTTCCCAGTAGTCTAGTTTAATTTCTAAAGCACTGTCATAGCAGGATATAGCTTGGGGGAAACGGTTTAGGTAAAATAGGGCTACGGCTTGGTTATACCATGCGGGGTGGAAATCGGGTTTGATGGCGATCGCTTGTTGATAGGAGGCGATCGCATCTTCCCGACGACCTAAGTTTTCAAAGGACACACCCCGGTTATACCAAGCTAGATAAAATTCAGGTTGAATCGCCAGGGCTTGATCCCAAGACTCAATCGCTTCTGACCATTGTTTTAAGCTAAATAGCACTACACCTCGGTCAATCCACACCTCATGATAGTTTGGTTGCAGGTTGAGGGCTTGATCATAACTAGCGATCGCCGCTGCATATTGCTCAACCACAGCTAAAGCTATACCCCGGTAGTACCAAGTTTCCGGATCTTGGGGTTCTAGATTCAGGGATTGATCATAACTGGAAATAGCTTCCCCAATTAAACCTAACTTGAGTAATGTTAAACCTTTATTTAACCAGGCTTCTTGGTAATCTGGTTTAAGAGCGATCGCTTGCTCAAAAGAATCAATGGCTGCATCAAAATCTCCTAACTCACCCAAAATACAGCCGCGGCTATACCAGACCCTGTAGAAATCAGGTTTGAGAAACAGTGTTTGGTCATAAGCCGCGATCGCCTCACTCCACCTTTGCAAGTAAAACAGCGTTAAACCCTGATTAAACCAATACTCATAAGCTTGGGGTTGTATTTGACTCGCCTGTTCATATAAAGCCAAAGCCGCTAACAAATTTCCAGCTTTAGCTTGCTGTAACCCTTCGTAAAATAAACTTTCCGCCGGATTGGCCACAACCATTTGTGATGTTGATTGCTGAACAATTTGACTATCACGAATTGCCAATTCCGCCGCTAATTGCTGGACAAGATGGTTACTTTGCTCCAACCGCACCGCCAACTCATCTAAAGTAGATGCTAACTGCGGTTCTAAATTCACCAAAGACTGATTCTGAATTTGTGCTGTGGGAGATTCTGGCTCTGGAATTACTTCCGTAACATTCTGGGAAAATTCCTGAATTCTATACTCATAACTCTGATAGCCATTTTCTGCCTTAGCTCCATTCTCAACAATATCTTTAGCTAAAGACTCATGACTCAACTCTAGAGACTCACCAGTAAAGAAATCCTCAAGCATTTGGGATGGTAACAGATTAGTCGCACTTGACCCATCTTGATATTCCCAAAGTTGTTCTCCAAATTGGCGGAGTAATTCTTGACCAGGAGTATCTAACTCCTGGGCTGTCGGTATGGAAATTTCCCACTCCTGTGACTCTTGCTTGCTCTCATATTCCTGATTGAGATTGCGCCGCAATAGCTGCACCCCAATATCATAGGACAGGTTACTAATATCACCAATCCCTAACTCACCCAGTTTTACCATCCGCTTGGCTAACTGAAGATTAGGTGCAGGGGAAGCCAGTAATTTGTCACCAAATATCAACAGCCAATCTATCCAACGGTCAACAGTAATGCGCGGTTCCATCCGCTGCAAATACTTCAAAGCCCACTGTTGTCCTCGCGCTTGATGCACTCCTTCTAGTAGTTCGTTAAATAACAACTCTAGATCCGCGTTCGTGAGTTCTGGTGGTTGATCTGCCACCAGATTGCCTTGACTGGCCTGAGGATCACTTGTTCCCAGACTGCCAAAGGGGTACTGTAAAAATTTGTTAAGCCACTGCAAGAGCCACCTGAACATCTGCCAATTTATGGGATTTTCTTTCTTTTAAATTGTAGCTATCGTTGTGTCAAAAAAATTATTAATTACGGAATGGACTAGAAAATCTAATAGACCTACGTAAAAATATTGATAGCTACTTTGAACAAATCAAACTTTTTCGGAGGGAATGAGTCATAGGAAGATTCAGTTAAAAGTTCTTCCCAGTCTCCAATCCCAGTTATGTGGGAGATTCATTCGCTTCATTATACTGATTAACCAATATTTGAATAATCTCTTCTGGATTAGTTGTTTCTACCCCCAGTTGTTGAGAGATTTGCTCGCATAGGTTCTCATCCTGCTGCAACATAATCAACAATTCGTCTAGAGTAACAGTTTTATATTCCCCTTCTGGTAAATTTTCTTCCGTATTTGCAGGTATTGGGGAATTATTTTCTACTGCATCGGGACCGTCATATTCCCAAACTGGTTCTCCTGGATTGACTGTTAATACTTTCATGCCTATATCGTAGGACAGATTGCCGATTTCCCCAACCTCTAATTCACCAAGTTGGACTAATCTGGCTGCTAATTCATTATGAGTTTTAGAAGAAGCTAATAATCTTTCACCAAAACGATTTAACCATTCTAACCATTGTTCTGTGCTAACACGATGTTCAATATTTTTCAACCATTTTTGCGCCCAAGCTTGTCCCTTGACTTGATGAACTCCTTCCAAGAGTTCTGTGAATAGAAATTCTAAATCTGTATCAGTTAGGGGTAGGACTACTGGTTTGGGGACTTCTTCTCGGCCGGAACTGAGATTCTGTTTACCAGCAAACAAGCGCCGGAAAAATTTTTTAAGCCATTGAATTAGCCGCTTGAGCATTTGATGCACCATTAGTGTTGCTTGTTAAAATTTTAGCGATGTCTGTGACTGAATTTTAGATTTTAAATTGGGGATTTTGGATTAAATGATGCAAAACATCTGGTTAAAACTAGGTTTTAAGCGCAATCCCCGATTATTGGGATGAGGGAAATTGCCATGAGTTGCTAGAATGATAAAACCCTTTGCACCTTTTGGATAGGCTTTTGAGCCGTTCCTTAAATAGTTCCATTTATATATGTATCCTGTGCAAATTATATATTTTTGATTATACGGATTTGAACCTGTCTCCATGTCTTACGAACCCCTGCACCATAAGTATCGGCCAAAGAGTTTTGCTGAACTGGTGGGTCAAGAGGCGATCGCTACTACCCTGACTAATGCCATTCTTTCAGCGAAAATCGCCCCAGCCTATTTGTTCACTGGCCCTAGAGGTACAGGAAAAACTTCCAGTGCGAGAATCCTCGCTAAATCTCTCAATTGTCTCCAAGGACAGCAACCAACTCCTGCACCTTGCGGTGTTTGTGAAATCTGTCAAGGTATTACTAAAGGCTATTCTACAGATGTTATTGAAATTGACGCGGCTAGTAATACTGGTGTTGATAATATCCGTGAACTGATTGAACGAGCGCAGTTTGCCCCGATGCAGTGTCGGTATAAGGTTTATGTGATAGATGAATGTCTGACAGGAGATTCTTTGATTCTCACTGATGCTGGACTTATTCCCATTGATAACCCAAATATTCAAGGTCAGAGAGTTCTTAGTTACAATGAATCCTCTGAAAAATGGGAATTTAAGAAAGTTGTCCGTTGGTTAGACCAAGGAGAAAAGCAGACTTTAGTTATCAAAACTACTCACAGAGAAATTAAGTGTACAAGTAATCATTTAATCAGGACTGATGAGGGATGGATAGCAGCAAAAAACGTCAAAGAAGGAATGAAGATACTATCCCCTGTGAGTGTGGATGTGGCACTCTCATCTACAAATTTGGGGTTGATGGACGCAGCCGAAGATTTGTTAGCGGACACCAATTTAAAGGTAATACCTACGGACAAAAATTCTCCGACTACATCTGGATGGGAGCAACCGTCAGTAGAAAATGGGTGGCAGATTTCAAACAATATTCCATACCCGCAATGGATTACAAATTTGGAGAAGGTCGAATCTGTTCACCTCGCTGGAGTTGAGCGAGTTTATGATTTAGAGGTTGAGGATAATCATAATTTTGTAGCTAATGGATTATTAGTACATAACTGCCATATGCTCAGTACGGCAGCATTCAACGCGCTACTTAAAACCCTAGAAGAACCACCTAAGCACGTTGTTTTTGTCCTCGCCACCACAGACGCACAAAGAGTATTACCAACTATTATTTCCCGTTGTCAAAGATTTGATTTTAGAAGAATTCAGTTGGAGGCAATGGTTAAACATTTAACCCATATTGCCGCTAATGAAAGTATTAATATTAATCATGACTCTCTGACTCTGGTAGGACAAATAGCCCAAGGGGGATTAAGAGATGCAGAAAGTTTATTAGATCAATTAGCCTTAGTTGCTGGGGAAGTGACACCGGATAAGGTTTGGGATTTGGTGGGTTCAGTCAGCGAAAAAGACCTATTTGGATTGTTAGAAGCGATCGCTCAAGATCAAGCAGAAATAGTCCTAGACACTACTCGCAAAATCCTAGATAGAGGCCGAGAACCCCTCATCATTTTGCAAAACCTCGCCGCTTTTTATCGAGATTTCTTAATAGCTAAAACCGCTCCTAATCGTCAAGATTTAGTTGCTTGTACTCAGTCAACCTGGACATCCTTAGTTGACTTTGCCCAAAAATTTGACATTAGTACCATCTTGCTAGGACAACAACACCTGAGAACAGCAGAATTACAACTAAAAAACACCACTCAACCCCGGTTGTGGTTAGAAGTCACATTATTAGGATTATTACCCAGCGCGACTATTCAAATCCAAACCGCAAATACTCCCCAGAGAGTTAATCCCAATCCTCCACCTCCTGCTGCATCCCCACCAGCATATCCGCCCACAAATCAGTACCCACCTACTAATTTCGCACCACCACCCGTGCCAGAACCCGTATCTGCTCCACCAGCACAGTCAGTGGGAGAAGGTTCACAACATGACTTGACACAACTTTGGCAACAAGTCCGGGGACACATTCAGCAGCTACCTACGCAAGCGTTGCTGGGTCAAATGTGCCATCTAATGGAGTTCAATGGTGCGATCGCCCGTGTAGGTGTAAAACCGGTTTGGTATGACAAGGTGAAATCTTATCTACCTATCATTACCACAGCCTTTAGACAAAACTTTCAACAAGAAATTCAAGTTACTTTAGAAAAAGCTACTACTACAAACGCCACATCAACGAGAAGAAATCCACCACCCCAAAATTCCACTCCTATTCAACAAGCACCCCAACCGACACCAAATTACCAACCCCCACCCCCTCAACCCACATCACAGCCGCTTCCAGTTGCGCCACAGCCAGTATCTACATTATCCACACCACCACCCGCAGCAGTTCAACCTGAGCCTGTTGTTACTAATTCAGCGCCAGTACAAACGATTTCTCCACCACTAGTGCAACCATCTCCAGGAAATTGGGATCATGATGGTGTCATGAAAGCTGCGGAAAGTTTAGCAAAATTCTTTTCTGGAGAAATCATCCGCGTGACAGATGATAGTTTTCAACTATCGGATTCTGTTACTTCCACAGAAACGCCGGAAATATATGAATCTTATGTAGATGATGAATACAAGGACTGAATTTGATTTTGCTCAACATATTCGTCGCACAATTGAAAGTGATCCAAATCCTCAGAAATGGAATTTGATTATGGACTGTCTCAACACTTACCAGTCTGAATCATTAGTTCGTCTTGTCGCTAAAAAAGAAGGGTTAAATATTGACATTGGTATTAAAGGTGAAAGTGGTATTCTTGAATCAATGAAAACAAGAGCCGCCTTTTTGAGTGACCCCACACACCGAATTGTTTTCCATTATACCCCAAAACATTCTTCTTGGCTTAACCAGATTGAAATTTGGTTTAGTATTCTGGTTCACAAGCTACTCAGACGTGCCAGTTTTCTAAGTAAGGATGATTTAAAAAATCGCATTTTTGACTTTATTAACTATTTTAATCAAACAATGGCTAAACCTTTTAAGTGGACATACACAGGTAAAGTTCTGGCTATTTAATAGTCATCTTATTTACGCCGCAGTGTACTAGGTAATCTAACACCTTGACGAATCTCTTCTAAAATCCTTGACGTTCTCTTAGTAAACCAATCAGAACTGCAAAGTATTTAACTTTGATAGAATTTCGGCTCTACCGGACTTAGTATGCTAAACTGGAGGGAACAGGGAACTCTTAACTGGG
>JBAXRM010000071.1:0-20673 GCA_037131225.1 Nostocales cyanobacterium ELA583
AAAATCAGCGAAACCCTTATTTAGAGGCGGTTCTAGCTTTACTCAGCAAGCCCTAAGTTAGCTTTCATAATAGCTTTAGGACTGCGAACTTTACGGAAATTAATGATTAATTGTCCCGATAATTGTTGTTCAGTAAATAACTTTTCTACTGTTTCTACATCAGAACCTTTAGGTAATCGTAAACCTTGAGGATAGGGATATTTTTTTAATGCTTTCTTAATTTCTATTTCTGTAGTTGGTTCTTGTTTTTGATATTCTGTTTTTACCCTTTCAAAAGCTGCTGAAAGTTGATCAAAATCTACAGGAGCAATTAAAGAATCAACCAAAAAAACCGCCATTGGATTAATGTCTGTACTAATGACTTTTCTATTGTTCATTAAAGCTTCAATTGCTGTAACACCACTACCACCAAAAGGATCAAGAATTAAATCCCCAGGTTGACTAAAGTTTTTAATATATTCAGCTACCACATTCCAAGCTTGTTTAGTAAAATATCCATGAACTCCAAAATGTCTTCTTGCTGCTCTTTTTTTTACAGGAATTTATTCTAATAAAGGACGAGTATTATAATCAAAATCACCTCTGGGTTTAGCTGTAGCTATGGTAGTTTCATAACTAAAATTTTTGCCAGATTGAAAACTGTTAGGTGATAGATACTGAATTAACTTTTCCCAATAATACTCAATTTCATCAAGCGAAAACAATAAAATAGGTATATCAGTTCCGGTAGTTTTAAATTGATTTTATTGTCACCTCAGATGATAAAAGAATTGCCGCCCCTAAGTTTTTACGCAAGGCTGAACGCAAATTAAAATCTGCACAGCGTCGCGTCTCTCGTAGGAAAAAAGGTTCTAATCGTCGTAAAAAAGCTATTAAAAAACTGGGTATTCAACACAAGAAAGTATCAGATACCCGCAAAGATTTTCACTTTAAAATAGCAAATAATCTCCTCAAAAAGTACGATGTTATTGCTGTGGAAAAGTTGAACATAAAAGGACTCACTAGAACAAGATTGGCTAAAAGTATTAATGATGTCGGTTGCTGTAACACCTGATTACTTAAAAATCACCTGTTTCCTTTTGCATTAAGGCTTTAATTCCTCTTGTCTTTTCAAAATCAGCGAACGGACAGTGTTCAGATTTGACCTCAGCTATTAACTTTTTATGCAGGTCAATCGCTGATGGAAGTTTAAGTTTTTCGCCTTCTTTGCGAGTAGCTAAAATATCTATAACTTGAGCATTTGTCCAGTTATAGGCGTGTCTAGCTACTCCAGAAGCCTTGCGAAAAGCTGTAATCTGTCGGTTATTTGGAATTAGTGCAGTTTTGAATGATAAAAGCATTGATTCGACCTTTCAATGTTATATTATAGTAAGTATACCAACGATTAAGGTTAATCTCAATGAGATTTGAGAAAAATAATAAACTTGGTGCTAAAAAAATCCTCAAAGCTGAGTTAGACGCTCAACCAATTTGTTTTAAAGGTCGGAAAGGGCAAAGGGAGAAAATTAAAACCGTCCCTGACACAGCAGCAACGGTTAAGGGATTTTGTTGATCAACTTATTGAAGACTTGGACAAACAGTAAGATAAGGATAGTTATGGGTAGAAATTATCTAGCTGTTTCTACCCCTATTCCCTGTTCCCTATTCCCCATTGAGTTGAGTCCGGGCATTGAGAATGGCTTCTCTGACTTGTTCAAAGCCTGTACCACCGTAACTGTTGCGGGCTGCAACTACTTGACGAGGGGTTATAGCTTCATAAATATCAGTGGCGAATGCGGGATGGATTTGTTGCCATTCTTCTATTTGCAAATCTTTGAGGAGTTTACCAGCAGCTATACTGGTTTTTACTACTTTGCCTACAATGTTATAAGCTTCGCGGAAGGGTACACCACGGGCTGCAAGATAATCTGCGACATCGGTAGCGTTGGCAAAGTCTTCTGTAACTGCTGTGGCCAATCGCTGATAACGAAATTCTAACCCTTCTTGTAGCAAAATTGTCATTGCTTCTAAACAGGCTTTGACTGTGTTTACACTGTCAAATATGCCTTCTTTGTCTTCCTGGAGGTCTTTGTTATAAGCCAGGGGTAAACCCTTCATAATTACTAACATGGCTTGAAGATGACCAAATACTCGCCCTGTTTTGCCTCTAACTAATTCTGGTACGTCGGGGTTTTTCTTTTGGGGCATGATGCTAGAACCTGTAGCACAACTATCTTTGAGGGTGACGAAGCGAAATTCTTCTGATGCCCACAGAATTACTTCTTCAGAAAGACGGCTGAGGTGAACCATGATAATACTAGCAGCACAGAGAAATTCTATGGCAAAGTCCCGATCGCTCACTCCGTCTAAGCTGTTAGCATAAACATGATCAAAATCCAATAACTTCGCTGTATAGTGGCGGTCAATGGGAAAAGTGGTTCCCGCTAAAGCACCACAACCCAAGGGAGAGATATTCACTCGGCTACAAACATCTTCCAAGCGTTCCCAGTCCCGTTGTGCCATCTGAAAGTATGCCAGCAAATGATGAGCTAAACTTACAGGTTGGGCGCGTTGGAGGTGGGTATAACCGGGAATCAGGGTTTCAATATTTTTTTCAGCTATATCAACTAAGACTGTTTGAAAGTCACGTAATTGCTGACGAATTTGGTGGATTTGATCACGGAGGTACAATCTCGTATCAGTACCTACTTGGTCATTGCGAGAACGGGCTGTGTGTAGTTTTTTGCCTACGTCTCCGACAATTTCCGTAAGTCGCTTTTCTACGGCAAAATGGACATCTTCGGCATCAATACCGGGCTGGAATTGCCCTTGGCGATATTCTTGACGAACTGCTTCTAAACCTGTAAATAGTGCTTCCCCTTCTTCATGGGAAATTATACCAGTGTGAGCCAGCATTTTCGCATGGGCTTGAGAACCAGTAATATCATATTCGATGAGTTCAATGTCGAAACTTATACTGGCATTAAAACGAGCGATCGCCGGATGCAGCGCGGACTCAAACCGCTGACTCCAAGTTTGTTTTTCGGTCATAAATCTGAAGAGAGAGGAAAAATTATTTGTAGATGTTTAGATTTTGAATCATAAGTCTGATGTGAATTCAAAATTTTGTTGTTTCATGAGGATTTCTAAAATTATCTCAAAGGATGGTTTTAGAAAAATCAAGGAAATTACAAGCTTTTGACTATCTAATTGACATCAGCCCTATCGTCAGTAACCCAGCCCTAGAGGGACTGAGCTTGCAAGAGAAATCAAACAAGCTGTACTGACCAGACCACTTTAAGCATCTTGCCCTGAGCGAAGTCGAAGGGAGTCGAAGGGTAGCCGTTATTTGAGTCACGACACCCACCGAATGCGTAGCTAGTTCCCTGCCCTGTCGCTTGTGATTAAACAGTTCTAAGGTCACGCTTTACAGTGTTACAAGCTCAAGCAAGCTCTTATAACTGGTCGTTCGCGCCAGCGTGCCGGAGGCATCTAGCTAACATTACCCCAGAAATGGGAGTTGGTTTTTCAGGTTTCCAATCAAAAAACCTGTCTAAAATAGAAGATTTAATGCGGTTAAAACCGTGGTCAGTGAGCAGTTCGACAAGCTCACTGTAACACTTGTCGAACTGCCCTCTCAGCCCTAAAGGGACTGAGTTTCCCGCATACCGAGAGGTCTTATGATTAATCCAAAATCCAAAATCTAAAATCTAAAATCACTTTAACCGTAACTAGTTAAACCTTTAAATAGATAGCCAAGGATTATACCAATCAACATTGCCCAAATTTGCCCAGTTTTGACAAAGTGATTCCAAGAGGCTTGTACTTGACCTAAAGGGTCTACATCTCTAACATTACTAGCATCAGCAAGAAAAGTTATATGTTCGTGTAAATTTCCTAGTAATGGCAATAGTGAATCATTTAAGTATTCCATAATGTTTTTGCCAAAAGAGTTTATGTAGCTAATCTCAATAAAAATTACCGCAGTTACACGGAATTTTTATTTTTATATCTTACTATGTTTCTGCTGCCAAGCGTAATTTTTCTGAAGTTCGTAAAATTTGTCCTGCTAAAACCGCTGCACCAAAGCCATTATCTATATTGACTACACCTATACCGGCAGCACAAGAGTTGAGCATTGTCAATAAAGGTGCTAGACCGGAAAAACTCGCACCATAGCCAATACTGGTAGGAACAGCAATCACTGGACAATCCGCTAAACCTGCTACCACACTAGGTAAAGCCCCTTCCATACCGGCGACAACAATTAATACTGATGCTGATTCTAATAGATGGCGGTTACTTAATAAACGGTGAATTCCCGCTACACCGACATCCCAAAGACGTTGTACAGAAAAACCAGACAGTTCAGCAGTGATAGCGGCTTCTTCAGCAACGGCTAAATCAGCAGTACCAGCGGAAAGAATCCCGATTTTCCCCGAAAACCTGACTTCAATTATAGAGGGAACAATGGCACAAATTCGCGCTTGTTCGTAATATTGAATACCTCTAACTTTGTTTTGCAATGCAGAATATACTTGTGGTTCAATGCGGGTAGCCATAACTACGGAAGTCCGATAGCGCATGACTTCCATAATTTGAGCAATTTGTTCTGGTGTTTTACCCGGTCCCCAAATTACTTCCGGGAAACCAGTTCTTAATTGACGATGGTGATCTATTTTAGCAAACTCACCTACAGATTCATAAGCTAGATCTTTGAGTGAGTCGAATGCTATCTCTGGGCTAATTTTACCATTGGCGACGGCTTCTAAGAGCGATCGCAAATTTTCGGGTTGTGTCATGCGATTTTAGATTTTGGATTTTAGATTTTGGATTTCCCTTATTCAGTCAAAAGTCAACTATCAATTATTTCGTAATTTTAATTTCATGAATATTCCAAAAAGCACCACCAAGCGCAGAATATTGAATACCTTGAAAACGATTTCTTATCGCTGATAGAGAATAGGAATTAACTAAATAAATAAAAGGTAAATACTCCTGTGTTAATTGTTGACTTTCGCCATAAATTGCCTTTAATTTAGCCTCATCAAATTCCTGCGCGCCTTGAATATAAAGGTCATTAATTTTCTTTTCCCAGTCAGCAACTTCCCAACCTTCAATCGGTTTTTGTCCCGCTTGGGGTTTTTGATTAAACATATGTAATCCCCCTTCAGGAGACCAAACATTAGCACCATCATTAGGTTCTAATCCACCAGTTAAACCTATTAAACAAGCATCCCAATCTAAAGTATTGGAAAGTTTATCTATAAAAGTATTCCATGCCAAGGGAGTAAAATCAACTTGAATGCCAATTTTACTTAAATCTTGTTTAATTTGCGAACCCATTAACTCCCGAATTTTATTACCAGCATTGGTGAGTAATGCAAATCTGACTTCATTACCTTGATCATCTATTAAGAGATTTTTGTCATTATATTTGAATCCTGCTTTTATTAGTAATTCTTTTGCTTTATCAGGATTATATTTATAAACTTTCAAACCTTTTTCTGGTGGCAAAAAATAAGGACTTTGGACAGAAATAGGAGAATCTTGGGGTGTACCCAAACCACGAAAAGTATTATTTAATATGGTTTGTCTATCAATAGCATAAGCTACTGCTTGGCGAAATTGGACATTATTAAACCATTGAGATTTAATCGGATCAACTAATGGTTGATTATTTCTTTTGCCCTTATTTAAGTTGAAGGAAATAAAGGAAGTGCTAGAACTTGGACCACCATTATAAATTTTAAAATTCCCTTGTTTTTCCTGAACTTTTAACAGAGAAAAATAATCGGGGGAAACGCCAATAGAATCTAAATCACCGGAACGAAATTGGAGTAAAGAAGTATCTGTTGATTCCACAATTTGCCAAATTATCCGTTCAATATAAGGTTGTGGTTTACCTTGAGCATCTTTACGCCAATAATAGGGGTTACGACGAAAAATTATCCGTTGACTCGTATCATATCTTTCGACTTTATAAGGTCCATTAACAATTAATTCTTCTGGGGGAGTATCAACACCCCATTTACTTAAAAACTCCAGTTTACCATCTTTATTTTTAGTTTTGACTGATTTTTCTAAAATGTGAGCAGGTAAAATAGATGCACCTGTATTTAGTAAAAAAGGTCTAAATGGTTCAGGTACACTAAATTCTACTCTTCTATTATCTATTTTTTTCACAGTTGGTAATTTGCGATTTTTACCAATTCTTAAAACATCTCTTGTATCTGTGGGAATTTTTTCATTTAAATAAATATCATTGTAAGTAAAGACGACATCATCAACTGTTAATGGTTGTCCGTCTGACCATTTTAAACCTTCGCGCATGGTAAAGGTAATTTTGGTTTTATCAGGTGATATTTCCCATGATTCGGCTAATGCTCCTTCTATTTTGCCGTTAATGGGATTTTGCGTTAATAATCCTTCATAAGTAAAACCAAAAATATTGGGTGATTCGGAACTCAGCGCAGCATTAAATGTTTTTGGATCACTCAGAATACTAGTTACTAATTGAGGTAATTGAGCCGAATTAGTTTTTAATTTAGTTGGGTTACAAGCGGTAATTGTCATTGCTGTAAATGCAATGATTGTGATTAATAAGAAAAAGCGTTTTGTAAAGTTGAATAATTTTTCTGTTAATGTCATAGTTTCGGTAATTAAATAATTGTTTTTAAATTGATGAACGAGAATTAAACCAATCTAGAAAATACTGTGTGATTGTAAAATATTTAATTCCAGCATTGCGTAAAGCATCTTGTACTTCAGGTCTATTACTGTTATTACTAATAAATGCTTTATGTGATTGAGCATGATCTAGGATACATTGTAATATTAAATTATCCATAATGTCATTTTTAATTAGTAATGTCTCTGGCTGTATTAACATGGATTTACAAATATCTTGAAGTTTTTTAAATTCTAAGTTGATGCTGGTAATTGGAGTATTAATAGCATTAGTAAGACGATCTTCAATATCATTAAGTAAATCATCATCGGTAATGATAGTTTCTTGTAACTGTTGACTTAATAATGGAGCATAATTAGAAGTTTTATCACGGTCAATTTTTGTAATTTTTAGTTCTAGTTCTCGTTTAAATTTCAATTTTTCTTGTTTTTCTAACTTGTAAACAGACACAGCTTCAATATAGCAAATATCTGGTATAAATATCTTAATTGAATTAGGCGGATTATACAGCAAATTTTCTGCTTGCGAATCCTGTCCTTTAGCAATAGACATAAAAAAGTTAGTTTCTATATAAAGTATGGTCACTCTAATCTTCCTGATAATTAACTATAAATTTTCATGAAATAATGTACTTTTATTCATCATTTTGTGAATAGGTCTCTCCATGTTTTAACTTCGATAATATACCTGTTTTTTCTAATTCTTGATATCCGGGTGGTCTTTTTGATTTCCACTGATAAGCTAAGTCTCTTAACCAAGATTCTATTAGGGTTTTTAGATAGAACTTAAATATTCTTTTTTCACTGAATCTTGAGTCATAATGGCTGAGAATATCTCTCGTATTTAATGATATCATTGGCTCAGAAAATAAGCCGTTAGTAGATTTGAAAACATTGATTTTTGTTAAATCTGCTAACATAACAAATCGCGGGTTTTCTTGAGAGTTTTGTCAATACAGGTTGCTGACTTTTGATAAATTATTTTCATGATTTTTCAGGATTTCTTGCGCTTTGACATCTACTAATAATGCAATTTGCTGATTTTGATCTAAGACGATAATCTCTGGAGAAGACAGTTGAAACAAACTTTCTATTTTCTCTGGTGAATCAAATTGATTATTCCAAATACTAGAAATAAGTCTGATTTTAATTAGTTCTTCTGGTTTATCTAAACTAAACATTCTCTTATTCTCCTATTAGTTATGAATCAATCATCTGCTACCAACAAAACCACAGCATAAGCACAAATACCTTCTTCTCTACCAGTGGGACCCAATTTTTCATTCGTAGTAGCTTTGACACCAATTTGATTTGGTTCTACTTCTAAAACTGCTGCTAATTTATCCCGCATTTTGTGAATGTGAGGCTTTAATTTGGGACGTTCAGCCACAACTACAGAATCAATATTGCCAATTTTCCAACCTTGATCACGAATTAACTGATGAACTTGATCTAATAATACTAAACTATCAGCCCCAGCCCATTGCGGATCTGTAGGAGGAAAATAATGACCAATATCTCCTAAAGATAAAGCCCCTAGCATCGCGTCCATGATAGCATGAGTGAGGACATCAGCGTCACTATGCCCTAACAAGCCGAGTTCATGGGGAATGTGAATACCGCCTAAAATCAAATTGCGATCGCTCACCAATCTATGTATGTCGTAGCCATTACCAATTCTGATGTTCATAGTTATTAGTCAATAGTCATTAGTAAGAATTTATTCTTCTATTCCCTGTCAACAGTCAACTGTCTCACCTTCTCCCCTCTCCTCTTGCCATTGTTTCAGCAAATCGGGACGACGGGAAGCCGTGCGCTCAATTTGTTGTTCAAAGCGCCAACGGGCTATTTTCGCATGATTACCACTTAGTAACACATCTGGGACTTTCCAACCACGAAAATCAGCAGGACGAGTGTATTGCGGAAAATCTAATAAATATTCCTCAAAACTTTCCGTTTTCAGAGATTCCTCCTTTCCCACAGTTCCGGGGAGGAGACGGACTACACCATTAATCAAAACCATAGAAGGAATTTCTCCCCCAGTGAGGATAAAATCGCCCAAAGACACCTCACGAGTCACTAAATTTAGTACCCTATCATCTACCCCTTCATAATGACCACAGATGACGATTAATTGGTCATAATTCGTGGCTAATTCACGCAGCAAGGGCTGGTTCATCGGTTGCCCTTGGGGACTCATTAAAATTACATCTCGGCGGGGTAAAATCGGCAGAGACTCCACAGCCGCAAAAATAGGTTCTGGTTTCATTAGCATTCCCACCCCACCACCATAGGGTTGATCATCTACCTTATGGTGTTTATCGGTGGTAAAGTCCCTGGGATTAGTTAAATGTACTTGAGCAATCTGTTTAGCTAAAGCTTTACCCAATAAACCAGAATTGAGAATTGAGGTAAAACAGTCAGGAAAAAGTGTAACTATATCAAAACGCACAGTAATTTGTATTCGATAGAACTAATTTTAAAATAGATACTTAGCCAATAGAATAACTGATAACGTAACATAGCGTAAGTCATAAAAAACTAAAAATCCCTTCACAGTATCTAAAAGCATCAGTATTTTAAATATTTTAGTTAGATCAAAAGTTTTTCTAATTACTTAATTTATGTTTAAATGTTGTCACTACTAAATTTAAATTAATAATCCCACCAAAGTTAACAACTTCCGGGATGTAACCAGCCAGCCTCAGAAGTAAGAGTGTCAAGGCTAACTAAACCCTAAGTCTAGGAGGGAATTATAGTTAATTTAGCACTATAAAAGCCTTCTAGGAAAGTAGATAGATAAAAAAACAAGGTGCTGGCCATGAGAAAGACGGACATAAGAAAATTGACCCATTGTGTGTCAAACAGTGTCCTCTCATAAAAGCACAGGGCAAAAATTCACAAGCCACAACCTTGTGCAATCAACCTGAAGTTGTTGACTCCCTAAGCAGAAACACAATGCCGCAGTTAGAAGTTAAATCGCTGGAAATGAGGACACCCCAAGCTACTAAAACCGCCGTTCTGGTTATCGGAGGCGCAGAAGATAAAGTTCATGGACGAGAAATTCTGAGAACTTTTTTTGTTCGTGCTGGTGGTAACAAGGCGTATATTACAATAATTCCATCAGCCTCCCGCGAGCCTGCCATTATTGCTGGTAGGTATGTTCGCATTTTTGAAGAAATGGGAGCAGAGAAGGTTGAAATTTTAGACATTCGGGAACGGGAGCAATGCGAAAATCCTGAGATTAAAACATCCCTCGAAGTCTGTAGTGGTGTCTTCTTGACAGGAGGAGACCAACTGCGTCTTTGTGGAGTCCTCTCCGACACACCAGCAATGGAAATTATCCGCCAGCGAGTGAGAGCCGGACAACTGACCCTAGCAGGAACAAGTGCTGGAGCAGCCGTCATGGGACATCACATGATCGCAGGTGGTGGCAGTGGTGAAACACCCAATCGTTCCCTAGTGGATATGGCAACAGGCTTAGGATTCATTCCTGAAGTTGTAGTTGACCAGCATTTCCATAACCGGAATCGGATGGGGCGACTAGTTAGTGCGATCGCCGCTCACCCTGATAGATTAGGTATAGGTATTGACGAAGATACCTGTGCTGTTTTTGAACGCGATGGTTGGTTACAAGTTATGGGTAAAGGCAGTGTCACCATTGTTGATCCCACAGAGCTTACCCATACCAATGAACCAAACGTTAGTGCTAACGAACCTTTAACCGTACACAATTTACGACTACATATCCTCAGTTACGGAGATCGCTTCCATCTTTACCAACGTACTGTTTTACCTGCTGTGCATCGCATCTCTAGCTGACGGTATAGAGTATCTCAGGTTACACTGAATTTGACCGCATTTTAATTTCTTCTAGATCTATATCAATACTATCTAAGAAGGAAAAACTGATTTAAATGCCACGTTTGGCGGTCAATTCCAGCAAAAAACTAGAATTTTGGTTACGAATCTCCATCTACCTATTCCCATGAGAATCCTCAAGATCCAGACCTTACGCGGCCCAAATTACTGGAGCATTCGACGGCACAAGCTAATCGTCATGCGCCTAGATTTAGAAAACCTTGCCGAAACACCTTCTAACGAAATACCTGATTTTTATGAAGGATTAGTAGAAGCACTGCCAAGTCTAGAAGGACACTACTGCTCCCCAGGATGTCGTGGTGGTTTTCTAATGCGAGTGCGGGAAGGCACTATGATGGGTCATATAGTGGAACACGTAGCCTTGGAACTCCAGGAATTAGCGGGAATGCACGTAGGTTTCGGTCGCACCCGTGAAACTGACACACCTGGAATTTACCAGGTAGTGCTTGAGTACCTAAACGAAGAAGCGGGTCGCTATGCAGGACGGGCAGCAGTTAGGCTATGTCAAAGTATTATTGACCGGGGACGTTATCCCAAAGCCGAACTAGAGCAAGACGTTCAAGACCTGAAAGACTTTTGGCGTGATGCATCCCTGGGACCTTCAACAGAAGCCATTATCAAAGAAGCCCAAAAACAAGGTATTCCCTGGATGCCTTTACCAGCTAGGTTCTTAATTCAATTGGGCTATGGTATCCATCAAAAACGGATTCAAGCCACAATGACCAATAACACAGGCATTCTTGGTGTCGAACTAGCTGGTGATAAAGAAGCTACTAAACGAATTCTTGATGCCAATGGTGTACCAGTTCCTAGAGGTACAGTCATCAATTTCTTTGATGATTTAGAAGAAGCCGTTGAATATGTTGGTGGTTATCCTATCGTTATTAAGCCTTCAGATGGTAATCATGGACGGGGTATCACCATTGATATCCGCAACTGGGAAGATGCTGAAGCTGCTTATGAAATGGCTCGACAAGTTTCGCGTTCAATCATTGTTGAACGATATTATGTCGGACGAGATCATCGGGTATTGGTAGTTAATGGTAAAGTAGTTGCTGTAGCTGAGAGAATCCCCGCCCATGTCGTGGGTAATGGCAAATCTACGATTACAGAACTAATTGAAGAAACAAACCTTGATCCTAAGCGGGGTGACGGGCATGATAATGTCTTGACTAAGATTGAACTAGACCGTACCAGTTACCAATTACTAGATAGACAAGGTTACAATATCAATAGTGTGCCACCCAAGGGGGAAATTTGTTATCTGCGAGCTACAGCAAACTTAAGTACAGGCGGTAGTGCTGTAGATCGCACAGACGAAATTCACCCAGAAAATGTCTGGTTAGCACAACGGGTAGTTAAAATCATTGGTTTAGATGTTGCTGGTATAGATATTGTGACTTCAGATATTAGCCGTCCTCTACGAGAAGTAGATGCGGTAATTGTTGAAGTCAATGCTGCCCCTGGTTTTCGAATGCACGTAGCCCCCAGCATTGGTATCCCCCGCAATGTCGCCGGTGCAGTCATGGATATGCTGTTCCCCAATGAACAATCTGGCTGTATTCCTATACTTTCAGTTACAGGTACAAATGGCAAAACTACCACGACTCGCCTGTTAGCACATATCTATAAGCAAACGGGTAAGGTAGTAGGATATACAACTACAGACGGTACTTATATCGGTGATTTCCTAGTAGAATCAGGCGATAATACAGGGCCTCAAAGCGCTCATGTTATTCTTCAAGATCCGACCGTAGAAGTAGCAATATTGGAATCGGCTCGTGGTGGTATTCTCCGCTCTGGGTTGGGTTTTGAAAATGCTAATGTAGGTGTAGTATTAAATGTATCTGCGGATCATTTGGGCATCGGCGATATAGATACTATTGATCAATTGGCACATCTGAAAAGTGTAGTTGCTGAAGCTGTCTTCCCTGATGGTTATGCGGTACTCAATGCCGATGATCATCGCGTAGCAGCGATGGCCGAAAAAACTAAAGCCAATATTGCCTATTTCACTATGAATCCAGACTCAGAACTGGTACGGAAACATATCCAAAAGGGTGGAGTAGCTGCAATCTATGAACATGGTTATCTGTCCATTGTGAAAGGTGATTGGACTCACCGCATCGAAAGAGCAGAAAATATTCCCTTAACAATGGGTGCAAGAGCGCCATTTATGATTGCCAATGCTTTAGCAGCTAGTTTAGCAGCATTTGTTCAGGATGTTACCATAGAGCAAATTCGGGCTGGGTTAAGAAGCTTTCGCGCTTCTGTGAGTCAAACCCCAGGACGGATGAATTTATTTAATTTGGGTAGATACCATGCTTTGGTAGATTATGCCCACAATGCAGCTAGTTATGAAGCTTTAGGATCCTTTGTGCGTAACTGGACAACAGGACAGTGCATTGGTGTGATTGGCGGTCCTGGCGATCGCCGTGACGAAGATTTTGTTACTCTAGGTAAGTTATCAGCCGATATCTTTAACTACATTATTGTTAAAGAAGATGATGATACTAGAGGTAGACCTCGTGGTTCAGCTTCAGATTTGATTATTGAAGGCATTACCCAAGTTCAGCCTAATTATCGCTTTGAATCAATTTTGGATGAAACTACAGCTATTAACAACGCCTTAGATATGGCTCCTGATGGTAGTTTGGTGGTAATTTTGCCAGAAAGTGTGAACCGGGCTATTAAGTTAATTAAGATGCGGGGTGTACAGGAAGAAATACAGCCACAGCACTCAACTAACAATGATTTCCCAAATGGTGTAGCACCTTCTTCTGTCGTTAATACGCTGATTTAGGAGATCATCTCTTGTTTGTCAATTGCCCTCAGACTGATTCATCATTTAAGTCTGGGGGTTAATTAACAGATAAGAACAGTTATAGCGGCATGCAGTTGAATGAGATACAAGATTTTCCTAAAAAACCATACAGCAAAAGATTTTTAACTCTGTTCCCTTCCCTGTTCCCTGCTATAAGAAATTCTAGCTTGTTGAAAAATTTATTTAGAAGTAATTAGCAGACCTGGAAAAAGAGGATTTTCTAAACTATCTGTACCTCGTTTTGTTTGCAGACGTGCATCAGGATAGAAAATAGTTATAGGATTAATCATTTTGTGGAATTCTCTAATAGTCTTTTTTTAGGATTTATTTGCAGTATGTGGGGATACAAAATGTCAGCAGTCAGTTAAAACTGGACTTTAATGCAAAAGGGATGAAAAAGTAACAGAAATTTGATGCAGCATAACCCACTATTAATTACTGATTGTAGGTTACGCTGTCTCTAACTAAGAACCAAAGAAATATTTCATCTTAATCTTAATATCAGTATTAGTTTTAGATACAGTAACAGCCGAATTATTAAACTTAGGAGGTCCGGTGAAAACCTCTGGATTGTTAGAAAACCCAAAACCTTCTATGGGCGCACCAAAAGAACCAGTATCGAGATTACCATTTTCATTGGCATCATGAATTAATGCAACAGCATAACTACCCGCTTTCAAGTTATTGAAAGTCAGTTTTTGCGATATTTCTGTGATCTTGATACATTGAGATTGTAAAGCATTTTTACTATCACGAGGAAATCCTTGAATCTTATCAAAAAGCGTAGCACAAACTTGTCCATATTTGTTTTTTAGTCCCTCTATTTCAATCGTTAGACTACTATTCAAATCTGCTTTGGCACTAGCTAAAAATAGGAAATTTCCCAACAGAGGAAGTAGTAATATCAGCCCCCGGATTGACGCTGTTTGTAGTGCAATTTTAAACTGTTGTTTCATTAATTTACCCTTTATTAAATACCACCAATATCCTACCCAGCAATTTTGTTAGATGCGATTTTTTGATCACCTAACAGACGAGAGTATCTCACCTTTGTAAATATAACAGAAAGTAACAAAATGTCAAAAATATACCAACATCAAAAAACCGTGTCGTGTTGCACATTACTTTCTGTAAAATCCTGTAGAGTCTATTCAATAACTAAATCTTCAGTCACAGACGAAACCCAGTCCAAATTTTTAAACTGCAAACACCTGTTATCTCAGCTTTCAGTCTCTTAACAATTTGCGCCCCAAAACCGCCTACACTGCCCATAAAAACATTAATCAATACTCTCTGAGATGATTTTACATCTTACCCAAGTTTGGCGGGGTTTGGAGAATTGTTAATTGATAAATTGATATAGCAAAACTTCCGCAGAACCATGAAGACGGATAACAACTGAATAATGATGATGCAAAATATGAGTTTAATTACATTTTCTCGAATTTGATTTGTTTACTATACATATAGTGTAGTAATAATTGAAGGTTCATAGCTAACAAAATCATCGAAAATGATGAATAAATAATGATCAAAAAGTTAAATTTTTTGAAAATAATCTGCATTAATGTAGATGCCTCCATTAGACTATATTCCTTACACAGCAAGAGATATAGAAATAATTTATATCATAAATAATCAAAAAATTAAAAAAATATGAATTGCATTTTTATGGGAAAAAGAATGATAGGTTGTATACAGAATTGAATTTCGCACGTCTCTGGAGTAATCAGGTTAATGCTACTCCAGTTTTTTAGCCATTAATCCTTGCTAAACAAGAGTTTTTAGGAGAATTTGCGGCAAAGTTGAGTACAGTTGAATATAAAGAAAACCCAATAAAAATATAGCTGAAAGCCTTACAGATATTAAGTTTCAGATGAGTACAAAGAAATCCTGAACCCCTAACTATAAATACTCGTACCCCTAACTATAAATACTTGCACCCCTACCCAAAAAAATCTTTTTTAATTTTTGTATCGTTGCAATACAAGGATTTAAGAATTTGAGTACAAACATAATAAATCCAATAAGTTCTATCCTATGTCAAGCCAGGGGAGCTAAAAAAAGGGCTGCTATAAATCATTTATCGCCAATCACTTAAAGCTCTTTAACAAAAGCCAAAAGTGAGTGGAGGGATGAGATAGCACCATGTCTAAAGTGAATTGAAGTTGCGGCTATACACAGTTCATTAGACATCTCCAAAAAAGTAGAGACGTTCCATGGAACGTCTCTACAAGGGTTCTAAAAACCACATATTTAATGTTTGGAGATGTCTATTTCAGAACTCAGCGTTGACATACACCACCTGCAACTTGAGCAATTTTGGATTGGAGATTTTGGAGGAAAAGCCTTGATTTATAGGCTGTTTACCGAATTTTCAATCATCATTCAAAATTGGTATAAGACGCAACTTCAATTTCCAGACATTGGCAGTAGTAACGGCATCTCCCACAGTGGCTATCAAGTCCACCCACATTGCGAAATTTAATGACACTACCTGCTACAGACATTATTATCCCCGCCAAATCTGGTAATTGCGGTTGCGACAGCACCACAACTCCAGAAATGGATCAAAAAATGATAGAACGCATCTCTAAACACCCCTGCTATAGTGAAGAGGCTCATCATCACTATGCACGGATGCACGTTGCTGTTGCTCCAGCTTGCAATATTCAATGTAACTATTGTAACCGCAAGTATGACTGCGCTAACGAAAGTCGTCCTGGAGTAGTGAGCGAATTACTCACACCCGAAGAAGCTGCACATAAAGTGTTAGTAATTGCGGGTAAAATTCCCCAAATGACTGTATTGGGAGTTGCTGGTCCTGGTGATCCTTTAGCTAATCCAGAAAAAACTTTTCGGACTTTTGAATTAATTGCAGACAAAGCTCCAGATATTAAACTGTGCTTATCTACTAACGGTTTGATGCTAACAGAACATATTGATCGCATCAAACAATTAAATATAGATCACGTTACTATCACTCTTAACACTATTGACCCAGAAATAGGTGCAGAAATCTATTCTTGGGTTCACTATAAACGCAAGCGTTACAGAGGAATTGAAGGGGCAAAAATTCTCCTAGAAAAACAGTTGGAAGGATTGCAAGCTCTCAAGGAAGCTGATATCTTATGCAAAGTTAATTCCGTGATGATTCCTGGAGTTAATGACAAACATTTGGTAGAAGTTAATAAGGCTATTCGTGAAAGAGGAGCATTCTTACACAACATCATGCCGCTGATTTCTGCACCAGAACATGGTACTCATTTCGGTTTAACTGGTCAACGTGGACCCACAGGAAAAGAACTGAAAGAAGTTCAAGATAGCTGTTCTGGTAACATGAAAATGATGCGCCACTGTCGTCAGTGTCGAGCCGATGCGGTAGGATTATTAGGAGAAGATCGTAGCCAAGAATTTACTAAAGATAAGTTCATGGAAATGGCTCCAGAATATAACTTTGAAACCCGTCAAGAAGTTCACGAAGGGATTGAGAAATTTAGAGAAGAAATTAAGGCTGCTAAAGATAAAGCATCAACTGGCAAAAAATCTGCCGATAGTCCTAAAATCTTAGTTGCAGTAGCAACAAAAGGTGGTGGATTAGTTAACCAACACTTCGGACACGCGAAGGAATTTCAAGTGTATGAAGTTGATGGAAATGAAGTTCGTTTTGTTAGTCACCGCAAGATTGATCAATATTGTCAAGGTGGTTACAGCGAAGAAGCTACCGCAGACAATATAATGAAAGCAATCGCGGATTGTAAAGCAGTTTTGGTATCGAAAATAGGCAATTGTCCCAAAGAAAAATTAGAAGCAGCAGGAATAAAAACTGTTGAAGCCTATGACGTAATTGAAAAGGTTGCTTTAGAATTTTACGAGCAATATGTTAAGGCTAATGGGTAATAGGTAATTGGTAATTGGTAATGGGTATTATGTTCCAATCACCTTTTTCTCAACAACTAATTATCTATTACCTTTTACCTCTTCACCAATTTACACAAAGGTAAATAATCATGGCTTACGAAATTACTAGCCAGTGTATTTCCTGCAAGTTGTGTTTACCTGTTTGTCCTACCGGTGCAATTCAAGAAGTTGACGGTAATTATTGGATTGACTCTAAACTTTGCACAAATTGCGCTGGTAGTATTCACACTGTAGCTCAATGTAAAGCCAGTTGTCCTACTGTTGATGGTTGCGTTAAACAACCTAGCGATTATTGGGAAAGTTGGTTTGCTACTTACAACCGTGTTTTAGCAAAGTTAACAAATAAACAAGACTATTGGGAGAATTGGTATAACTCTTATTCCCAAAAGTTTTCCGAACAATTGCAAAAGCAGCAGGGACAAGTAGTTATATAGTTGACGGTTGACTGTTAACTGTCAACAATCAACAGTTAACAGTTGACAATTACTCATAATCTTTATATGGAAATTATGCAAAATAATTGTATCTATCTTGATAATAATGCCACCACTAAAATAGATCCTCAAGTTGTTGAGGCTATGATGCCTTATTTGACGGATTACTATGCTAATCCTTCTAGTATGCACACTTTTGGTGGACAACTTGGGAAAGCTGTAAAAGCAGCCAGAGAACAAGTTGCTGCTTTACTCGGAGCAGAAGAATCAGAAATTGTTTTTACCAGTTGCGGAACTGAAGGTGATAATGCTGCTATTCATGCTGCATTATTAGCTCAACCCGAAAAACGCCACATCATCACTTCCCAAGTAGAACATCCCGCAGTTTTAAGTGTTTGCAAGCAATTAGAATCTAAAGGTTATCAAGTTACCTATTTGTCAGTAAATGCTAAGGGACAAATAGATTTGAATGAGTTAGAAGCTGCTCTCACTGGTAATACAGCTTTGGTAACAATAATGTATGCCAATAATGAAACCGGCACTATTTTTCCCATTGAAGAAATTGGTGTTAGAGTTAAAGAATATGGAGCAATCTTCCACGTTGATGCAGTCCAAGCGGTAGGTAAAATACCCTTGAATATGAAGACCAGCACCATAGATATGTTAACTATATCTGGTCACAAAATTCATGCTCCTAAAGGTATTGGTGCTTTGTATGTCAGACGTGGGGTGAGATTCCGTCCTTTATTAATTGGTGGACATCAAGAAAGAGGAAGAAGAGCAGGTACAGAGAATGTTCCCGGAATTATCGCTTTAGGAAAAGCGGCGGAATTGGAACTTTCACATTTAGAAGAGGCAACTACTAAAGAAAGAAAGTTGCGTGATTATTTGGAAAAGTCTCTTCTGGCTAAAATTGCCGATTGTGAAGTAAATGGCGATATCAAAAATAGATTGCCAAATACAACAAATATCGGTTTCAAATATATTGAAGGTGAAGCAATTTTACTCTCCTTAAATAAGTACGGTATTTGTGCTTCTTCTGGTTCTGCTTGTACTTCTGGTTCTCTAGAAGCTTCCCACGTTTTACGAGCTATGGGTTTACCCTACACTACTTTACATGGTTCAATTCGCTTCAGTCTTTCTCGCTACACTACAGAAGCTGAAATTGATCAAGTAATTGCAGTCATGCCGGAAATTGTTGACCGTCTTCGAGCTTTATCTCCCTTCAAAAATGATAATGCCGATTGGTTACAACAGCAGTCAGTAGTCAGTAGTCATTAGTCAGTGGTCAGTAGTAAATAAAAACTGACTGCTGACCAATCAAAAATTACGAATCACCAATCTAAAATCCAAAATCCAAAATCTAAAATTAACTATGTGGGACTACACTGATAAAGTATTAGAGTTATTTTACGATCCTAAAAACCAAGGCGCAATTGAAGAAACTGGCGAAGTTGGTGTTAAGCTGGCAACTGGTGAAGTAGGAAGTATTGCTTGTGGTGATGCTTTAAGATTACATTTGAAAGTTGAAGAAGCAACAGATAAAATTCTTGATGCTCGGTTTCAAACTTTTGGTTGTACAAGTGCGATCGCTTCTTCTAGTGCTTTAACTGAAATGGTTAAAGGTTTGACTTTAGATGAAGCTTTAGGAGTAACAAATAAGGAAATCGCTGATTATTTAGGTGGTTTACCTGAAGCCAAAATGCACTGTTCTGTTATGGGTCAAGAAGCTTTAGAAGCTGCTATCTATAATTATCGTGGCATTGCTTTAGAGGTACATGACGATGAAGAAGGTGTCCTCATCTGTAGTTGTTTTGGCATAACTGATGCTAAGATAAAGAAAGCAGTTGCACAAAACAATCTCTTCAGTGCAGAGCAAGTAACAAATTATGTAAAAGCTGGTGGCGGATGCGGTTCTTGTTTAACGAAGATTGATGATATAATAAGAGAAGTAAAGCAGGAAGCCGCCAACAAAAATCTCTACAGCTACAAGGCGAAGGCTAAAACAGAAATTCCTAGCTCAGAGCAACAAAGACCATTAACTACAGTTCAAAAAATTGCCCTGATTCAAAAAGTATTAGATGAAGAAGTCCGACCCGTTTTAATCGCTGATGGGGGAGATGTAGAACTTTATGATGTAGAAGGCGATAAAATTAAAGTCATTCTGAAAGGTGCTTGCGGTTCATGTTCTAGCAGCACAGCTACTTTAAAGATTGCGATTGAAGCGAGATTACGCGATCGCATTAGTAAAGAAATCATCGTCGAAGCAGTTTAGAAACAACAGCTAATAGTAAGGGTTTAGCAATGCTAAACCCCTACAAATGAAAAAGAAAAACATCCTTACAACTTCATAAATACCATGAACATTACTCTATTTTCTGTAGAGCGATCGCCTCCATAGCGACGTTCTACAAACGCTCACCGCCGTAGAACTTGGCCGTGAGAACCAAACACAAAAAACACCAAATCAACTAATTCTAGGAAACACGAACAATGACTGAAGAAAAAATTAGACAGATAGCTTTCTACGGCAAGGGCGGTATCGGTAAATCTACCACTTCTCAAAATACTTTAGCCGCTATGGCTGAAATGGGTCAACGCATCATGATTGTAGGTTGCGATCCTAAAGCTGACTCTACTCGTTTTAACAATATGGACACTTCTCACAACCACTGAGATTTACGCTTATCGCCTATGTGATATGTAACCAAAGGTTTCTTTACTAACCACACTCTTGTAGTAATTAGCAAATCCTCGGAGAATTGGATTAAGCTTCTTGATGATTTTTTCTTGTTCCATACCATTTAAGGTTTTAATCTCCTTCCCAATTCGTTTGCAAAAGTCAAGAACTTTTTTCTTGGAAGGTTTAATTAACAGTTTTCCGTCATATAGTTAATTCACTAGAACCCGAATGGGAAGCCATATTTGAACCAAATTCCTATG
>JBAXRM010000072.1:0-20597 GCA_037131225.1 Nostocales cyanobacterium ELA583
TCCGGTTTTTTCGGGGGGAAGGGAGTAGCAATACTCCTACCCTACCCATTAAACGTACCATTAGCCAAAACATTGGATAGCGTAAGCGCTGCTGCAAGCAGTTCATCTTTTTTGTGTAGTTCTCTTACTAAAACTCTTAGTATTACTAGTATTACTCACAGTAAATTAATGATATTGTACTGTCATTGACAATTAAATATACTTGGCTGTAAATTGTAATACGTCAATTTAAATACATGGAAATTTCTTTTAAGCTTACTTTTAATCAGGAGAAAACGGCGGTAGCAATTAGGGTATCTGAAGTTGCTGAATTGCCTAATGCACTCGAACAAATGAACCTCAGTTGTTCCCATCCGATTTTAGTCATAGTCGGGGGTGCAAGTCAGATTAGTGATGCGGATGTCCTCCGTATCCAAAGCTTATTTGTAGAGGTATTAGCACCAATCGCTGAAAGCTTAGGGGCTTATGTTGTTGATGGGGGTACAGATGCGGGAGTGATGCGATTAATGGGTTATGCCCGTAATAAAATAAATGCCCAATTTCCGTTGATTGGTGTAGCACCTATCGGTAAAGTAGTTCTACCTGAGCAAACTACCACACCATCTGATGATGCTTCACCACTACAGGCTGATCATACTCATTTTGTCCTAGTTTCTGGCAATAATTGGGGTGATGAATCTCCCTGGATAGCAGATGTTGCCACTGTTTTAGCTGGAGAATATCCATCGGCGACAGTGCTGATTAATGGCGGAGAAATTACCTATGCGGATGCTTTGAATAGTGTAACTACTGGAAGATTAGTAATAGCGATCGCTGGTAGTGGTAGAACCGCAGATAAACTAGCTTCAGCTTTAAGTGGAAATACTACTGATGAACGAGCCACAAAATTAGCTGCATCAGGTAAATTGCAAACAATTCACTTAGACGCAGAACGAGAAGAGATAACCAAAACAATTACTAATTTACTTTCTAATTAAGGAGTGCATCATGGCTCAAAAAGATCCGTATCGGGAATTTTTAAAGAAAGATTTTGGCGAGATTTTTGATTCGTTGAAACTGCAAGGTTTGCAAAGAAAGTTTTTAACTTCTCGTTGGTTAGATCAAGTTCTTTGGATGGAAGCACAAGCAGGACAGGCGCGAAATAAGTATTACCGTGCAAGGCTGATGACCATTATTGGCGGTATAGTTCTCCCCGCTTTGGTGAGTCTAAATATGAATAATAATAAAGCTCGAGACCTTATTGTTTGGTCAACTTTTGGTCTGAGTCAAGTTGTGGCAATTAGTGCTGCTGTGGAAGAATTTTTTCACTATGGAGAACGCTGGCGTCACTATCGTCGCACAGTAGAATCTTTAAAAACCCAAGGTTGGCAATTTTTTCAATTAAGTGGTGTTTATATCAATTATACAAACCATGATCAGGCATTTGGTGCCTTTGCCAGTCAGGTAGAAGAAATTATTCAACGGGATGTAGAAGTTTACGCTACTCAAGTTGTACAAGAGAAGAAACAGGAAGAGAAGAAGGATAATGAAAATAGCAGTAATAGTGATCAATCAGAACCTGCTAAAAGTACATCCATATCTAAAGAAGATTCTATCTCCCTAACTTGGGGTGATAATTCTGTTTCCAAGGGGGGCAAATCTGTAACTAATTAACAGTAATGATTCTTAATATAGAAATCATCAGTAGATTTCTTTTGGAAAAGACTTAGGAATGTGAATTAAATAAAGTGCAAAAGTAGGGTGTGTAAAGCCCTTGCGGGCATGGCTTCGCTTAGAGCGACAGCGTAACGCACCATTCCACGTTAACTCAGAATTGCAGGTTATTAAATTTGCGTTCCTTAGTAGGTTTTGGTGGGCAATGCCCCCTACATATAGTTCAAACACAACTATATATTTCTTTATATAGGCTTTTTCGTGAATTTTGTACCTCATTTAAATGTGTCCGTCTGAATTTATGAAAATACTCATTCTTAATGCTGGTTCTAGCAGCCAAAAAAGTTGTCTTTATAACATTACAAACCCAATTTCTAATGTAGCCTCCCAACCTCAATGGGAAGGGAAAATCAATTGGGGTCAAGACCAAAATCAGGCAGAAATTACAGTCAAAACCGCTACAGGTGCAAGAATACAAGAAACCATTGCCGATGATTCCCCACAGGTACAATTTGCCTATCTGTTATCTACTCTGACTAATGGTGCAACTAAGGTAATTGATGATTTATCAGCAATAGAAGTGGTAGGACATCGGGTAGTGCATGGTGGACAAGATTACCGAGAGGCTGTGATAATTACTGAGGATGTCAAACAGGCGATCGCTCGTTTATCTAATCTAGCACCAGCACACAATCCAGCCGCTTTGGCAGGGATCGAAGCCATAGAAAACACTTTGGGCAATATTCCTCAAGTTGCAGTTTTTGATACAGGATTTCACCGCACCTTACCCGATGCCGCAGCCATCTATCCCATCCCCTATCAATTAGTAGAAGAAGGTATTCGTCGTTACGGCTTTCATGGCATCAGTCATCAGTATTGCGCTAATCGAGCCGCAGAAATTCTTGGTCAAGATTTACGATCTCTGCGGATAATTACTTGTCATTTAGGTAATGGTTGTTCTCTAGCTGCCATCAAAAATGGTTGCAGTATTGACACAACGATGGGATTTACCCCCCTAGATGGTTTAATGATGGGTAGCCGTAGTGGTTCAATTGACCCAGGGATTTTAATTTATTTATTACAACAGCATAATTACTCTAGTCAAGCATTAGATAATGTGTTAAATAAATCCTCAGGATTAAAAGGTATTTCTGGAGTATCGAGCGACTTAAGAGAGGTGATAGCCGCAAAAGAACAAGGTAATCAACGCGCCCAACTAGCTTGGGATATATACGTACATCGCTTACGGTCTGGTATCGGGGCAATGCTGGCTAGTTTAGCTGGTTTAGATGTTTTAGTCTTTACCGCCGGAGTAGGAGAAAAATCCGCAGGAATCCGTGAAGCAGCTTGTACAGCTTTTGGCTTCTTAGGACTGAAAATTGATCTAGAGAAAAACCAACAACAACCTATTGATGTTGATATTGCCACATCTGATTCAACAGTGCGAATATTGGTCATAGAGACTCAGGAAGATTGGGCAATCGCTCAACAATGTTACCAATTGCTGCAATAATAGATTTGAGTAACTATGCTCATTTTTAATTTTTAATTATAAATTTTTAATTGTTGGAAGTATGTTTTTATCTCGTGAAGCTATTACCACACCCTTAGTTGCTTGCTTGTGTATTGCCAGTATTAGCTTAATGCAAATACCAAAACTGCAAAAACTATTAATCAATAAACAATCTATTTCCGTAGAAACTCTGCAAAAAGACCTCAAAAAAGAAAGTCTTCGCTTGAAATTACTTCAGAATGTACCCAGTTTTAGTTATAAAAACCTCATTGCAGATTGGGTATATATTGATTTTTTGCAATTCTTTGGAGATAATGAAGCCAGAGATAAAACAGGGTATAGTCTTAGTCCAGAATATTTTGAAATTATCTTAGAACGTGATCCACGATTTTTAGATGCTTATCTAGGGCTTTCTGTAAGTACCTCTTTATACGGTGGTATGCCAGATAAGACTACAGCTTTGATGGAAAAAGGATTAAAATCTCTATCTCCACAAGTGCCAAAAAAATCCTACTATATCTGGCGTTATAAAGGCACAGATGAGTTATTATTTTTGGGTAATGCTCAAGCAGCAGAAAAATCTTTTCTCAAAGCTGCGGAATGGGCAAACACATATTCTGATGAAGAAAGTAAACAGATAGTATCTATTTCCCAAAAAACTGCTGAATTTCTCAGTAAAAATCCTGATAGTAAAGCAGCGCGAGTGGCTACATGGACAATGGTTTTAAACAATAATGTAGATGAAAAGACTCGCAAACGCGCAATTCGAGAAATTGAAGCTTTGGGAGGAAAGGTAACTGTTAATCCCGACGGCACAAATGGTATTACATTACCAGCAAAAGATTAATTGGTCATTGGTCATTGGTAGTTGTCTTTCTTTCTTCTTCCTTCTTTCTTCGTGTTCTTCGTTCCTATATCCCTCCGGGACGCTCCGCGAACGCGGTTCAGCAGGGGCGTATAGCAATACGCCCCTGCTGACTCGGTGACTCCTGTTGAAAATAGCTACAATATAATTCCTACTGTCCTCACATTCTAGACCTGTGGAGGGTGGGGGATTATTTTTAGCATGACAAGAGGATTATTTTGAGATATCTTAAAATAAGTTAACATAATTATCATAATGTCCTCTTTTTTAGAGAAGCTCAGTATAAGCAGCAAACAAGTACAGGAGAATAAACATCGGTGAATAATAAAAGATGGAGAAATACGGGGCTTTACGCGCTCCTTTTTATAGTTGTTATTGCACTAGGAACAGCATTTTTTGACAAACCCCAAAATAATAGAGAAACATGGCGCTACAGCCAGTTTATCCAAGAAGTTGACAAAGGCAGAGTTGAGAGAGTCAGTTTGAGTTCCGACCGGTCTACAGCCTTAGTGACACCCAAATATGACCCTAACAAAAAGATCGTTACCTTAGTTAACGACCCAGATTTAATCAATACCCTAACAAGTAAAGGAGTTGATATTGCTGTATTACCTCAAGCCGACGAAGGATTTTGGTTTAAAGCCCTCAGCAGCTTATTCTTCCCTGTATTACTGTTAGTTGGTTTATTTTTCCTCCTCCGTCGCGCTCAAAGTGGTCCTGGTAGCCAAGCCATGAACTTTGGTAAATCTAAAGCCAGAGTGCAAATGGAACCCCAAACCCAAGTTACATTTGGGGACGTTGCAGGTATTGACCAAGCTAAATTAGAACTAAACGAAGTTGTAGACTTTTTGAAAAATGCCGATCGCTTTACCGCCATTGGTGCAAAAATTCCTAAAGGTGTCCTTTTAGTTGGACCCCCTGGTACTGGTAAAACCCTCCTCGCGCGGGCTGTTGCGGGAGAAGCAGGTGTACCATTCTTCTCAATTTCCGGTTCTGAATTTGTGGAAATGTTCGTTGGTGTGGGTGCTTCCCGCGTCCGTGATCTATTTGAACAAGCCAAAACCAACGCTCCTTGTATCGTCTTCATTGATGAAATTGACGCTGTAGGTCGTCAACGGGGTGCTGGTTTAGGTGGTGGTAACGACGAAAGGGAACAAACCCTTAACCAGTTGCTGACGGAAATGGACGGCTTTGAAGGTAACACTGGTATTATTATTATTGCTGCTACCAACCGTCCTGATGTATTAGATGCAGCTTTATTACGTCCTGGTCGTTTTGACCGTCAAGTTGTGGTAGACCGTCCTGACTACGCTGGAAGAAGCGAAATCCTCAGAGTTCATGCCCGTGGTAAAACTTTATCCAAAGATGTAGACTTGGATAAAATTGCCCGTCGGACTCCTGGTTTTACCGGTGCAGATTTATCTAACTTGTTGAATGAAGCGGCTATTCTAGCAGCACGTCGGAATTTAACTGAAATTTCGATGGATGAAATTAATGATGCAATTGATCGTGTATTAGCGGGTCCTGAAAAGAAAGACCGGGTAATGAGCGAAAAGCGCAAAACCTTAGTTGCTTATCATGAAGCTGGTCATGCTTTGGTTGGTGCATTAATGCCTGACTATGACCCAGTCCAAAAGATTAGTATTATTCCTCGCGGCCGTGCTGGTGGTTTAACTTGGTTTACTCCTAGTGAAGACCGCATGGACACTGGTTTATATAGCCGTGCTTATTTGGAAAATCAAATGGCTGTGGCTTTAGGTGGTCGTTTGGCTGAGGAAATTATCTTTGGTGAAGAGGAAGTGACTACAGGTGCTTCCAATGACTTACAACAAGTCGCCAGAGTAGCTAAACAAATGATAACTCGCTTTGGGATGAGCGATCGCTTGGGTCCCGTTGCTTTAGGTCGTCAACAAGGCAATATGTTCTTAGGTCGAGATATTATGTCTGAACGTGATTTCTCGGAAGAAACGGCTGCTGCTATTGATGAAGAAGTTCGTAAGTTAGTTGATACTGCTTATCTTCGAGCTAAAGAAGTGCTACTCAATAACCGCAAGGTATTAGATGAAATTGCTCAAATGTTGATTGAAAAAGAAACCGTAGACGCTGAGGAATTACAAGAAATTCTTGGTAATAACGATGTGAAAATGGCTGCTTTTGCTTAATTCCTCGTAAGAGTTTAAAATAGGGGTAATTCTGGATTTTCTGGAGTTACCCCTATTTTTTTATCTCACAGATATAGAGCAAAGATGGTTAGTAGTACAGAGCCAAGATAGACAATCAGACTTAAGTAAGCTCTCAAAAAAAGTTATCAAAGCAGAAACAAAAGCTATCAAAGAATTGAAAAAGTTGTCCGCAGAAAAATTTGCTTGTGAATCTGATGCGGTTAAGGCATTATCAAAAATATCTAAAGAATTTAAATATCACCAAATTGAGCAAAGTGAAGTAACTAAATTCACGTCAAATAATCAAAATAATGAACCTGAGATCATTGTTCATTCATTTTCTAAAACAGAAAGTATCTTTGTGCCATTGGTAAAACTGTTGCTGGTTCACAAGTTAGTAATTCACCATCTGCACGAACTTCGTAGGTTTCAGGATCTACCTCAATTTGAGGCAAAGCATCATTTAATTTCATATCTCGTTTAGTAATTTGACGAGTTCCTGAAACTGAGACTGCTAGTTTTTTTAACTCTAATTGTTGAGGAATTTCTCTTACTAAAGCTGCTTGAGAAATAAACGTTAATGATGTTGCATTTCTCGCACCCGCAAAACTGCCAAACATCGGTCGCATATATACAGGCTGTGGTGTAGGAATACTAGCATTAGCATCGCCCATCTGTGACCAAGCTATCATGCCTCCCTTAATCACGATTTGCGGTTTGACACCAAAAAACGCAGGTGTCCACAAACACAAATCCGCTAATTTCCCCGCTTCTACTGATCCCACATATTCAGAAATACCATGAGTAATTGCCGGATTAATTGTATATTTAGCGATATATCTTTTTGCTCGTACATTATCCGCATTACTATCACCTGCAAGACTTCCCCGTTGTACTTTCATTTTATGTGCTGTCTGCCAAGTGCGAATTATCACCTCACCTACTCGCCCCATCGCTTGAGAGTCGGAAGCAATCATACTAAACGCGCCTAAATCGTGAAGAATATCTTCCGCAGCGATAGTTTCTCTCCGAATCCGAGACTCAGCAAAAGATACATCTTCAGGAATACTGGAATCTAAGTGATGACAGACCATCAACATATCTAAATGTTCATCTAGAGTGTTGACAGTGTAAGGACGGGTGGGGTTGGTGGAAGATGGTAAAACGTTACTTTGTCCGCAAACTTTGATAATGTCTGGTGCGTGTCCTCCTCCAGCCCCTTCCGTGTGGTAGGTGTGAATAGCACGATTTTTAAAAGCAGCAATAGTATCTTCCACAAAGCCAGCTTCGTTGAGGGTGTCAGTGTGAATTGCGACTTGCACATCATAGTCATCAGCGACGGTTAAACAAGTATCAATTGTGGCGGGATTCGTTCCCCAATCTTCATGGAGTTTTAACCCCATTACTCCAGCTTCAATTTGTTCTATCAGTCCTTGGGGTTGACTTGTATTACCTTTCCCTAAAAATCCTATGTTAACAGGGAACGCATCAGCAGCTTGCAACATTCGATAAATATTCCAGGGTCCAGGAGTGCAAGTTGTGGCATTTGTTCCTGTGGCTGGTCCTGTACCACCACCAATCATCGTTGTGATCCCTGATGCGATCGCTACTTCAATCTGCTGAGGACAGATAAAATGGATGTGGGTATCAATTCCCCCCGCAGTCAGGATCATTCCTTCCCCTGCTAAAGCTTCAGTTCCCGGACCAATAATGATATCTATATTGTCTTGAATATAGGGATTTCCAGCTTTACCAATTTTGTAAATTTTGCCATCTTTAATGCCAATATCTGCCTTGACAATTCCCCACCAATCAAGGATTAAAGCATTAGTAATAACTAAATCTACAGCACCATCAGCATTAGAAATAGGGGATTGTCCCATCCCATCTCTAATCACTTTACCACCACCAAATTTCACCTCATCTCCGTAGGTTGTGAAATCCTGTTCTACTTCAATAAATAATTCTGTGTCAGCTAATCTGATTTTATCACCTACTGTGGGTCCATAGGTTTCAGCGTAAGCGCGACGATCCATTCTGTATGGCATATTTTATCCTTTTTTTAATCAAATTAGAGTTAGAGAACTCCACAAAAAAAATGAACTGCTTGCAGCAGCGCTTCGCTATCCAATGGTATCTTGCCCATCCTTGTATTATTAGCGGGCAAGATGCCCGCACTACAAGGAATTTTGGGATATTTTTTAAATTGGAAGTCTCTTATAGGTAAAATTTTAGAAACTTCCATTAATTTTGCCGTTGAATCCATATATCTGACGAGTACCAACGAGGGGAACTAGAGTAACTTCTTTTTCATCTCCTGGTTCAAATCTCACGGCTGTACCTGCGGGAATATCTAATCTCATTCCTCGCGCTTTTTCTCTGTCGAAAATTAAAGCAGTATTAACTTCAAAAAAATGAAAATGCGATCCTATTTGAATGGGTCTATCTCCTGTATTTGCGACTATTAATTTAGTCATGGGACGACCTGAATTTAATTCAATTTCTCCTGCTGGGGTGATAATTTCACCTGGGATCATAATCTAATTTCTCCTAAGTTACAAATTTTCTAAGAATTGGACAAAGGGCTTGAATGCTTGAGGACATAGTTCGGCAATATCTTGATATCTAGCACTTTCTAATATTCTGCGTGCATCCACAGAACCTTTATATTTTTTACCACATTCTCGAAAAATTTTTTCTACAATATCTTTCGGGGGAATATTGTGATTTTGTTCCTCAACTGGTTTTGTCCATGTTACAGAAAGGGAACTCACATCAAGTATAGTTATTAATTGGGCTTCAGCAGCTAAAATTAAGGCTTCTAAATCATGTTTAAAACAAAAAACTCGAAAACGCTCTTTTAAGCGATTGTCATTAATTCCTTTAGACTGTAATACCTGATTAAAATTATTTAAAACACCATTTTTTAGTTCTTGAATTGTTTCATGTTCAAATCCTTTATTTTTGGGATATAGATCCGGTATAACTACCACAATTGAATCCGACTGATTGTAGATAATATTGACTGCTTTGGTTGGAATTTTTGTCAATAAATCTTTCTTAGCATCTCCTCCTTTATCATTATCATTTCCCTTAACTGCAAAAAAATTGATACTAATACCCTGCTGTAATTTCTGCTCCATTAAAGGTGCTAATAGTGCCTCCATTGCATATTTATCAGATGTACCTTCTACATAAATTTCAACTCTCATGGAAGCCTCTCTAATTCATCACTACGATGTAATTGTTCTAATTCATCTGCACCGAAATCATTAAGCATATCAAGTAACACTGGAGAATTTCCAGGTTTAATAAATTTTGCTTCTCCATTTTCTTTTCTTATTACAGCAATTTGAGATATATCAAACTGTGTGAGGAAATAAGATGAATGAGTTGCTAATAAAATTTGAGTGCGTTCAGAGGCTTTTTCAAATAAAGCAGCCAAAACAGGTAATGTACGAGGGTGTACACCTTGATCTGGTTCATCAATACAAATTAAAGATGGTGGATTTGGTTGTACACATAAACAAATCCAACAAATTAACCGCAAAATTCCATCTGATAAGTCAGCAAGACTTAACTCATCATCAACACCTGATTCTTGCCAAAAAGCTATAACTTCTCCTGGTCCACCACGTGCTTTTACTGTTAAACCTTTAAAACTAGGAATTATAGAACGTAAATGTTGTTGCAATTCATCAAACGCTGGTCTATGTTCAGTCATTAAAGAAAAAAGAACTGAACTCAAATTACCTGCATTTTCATGTAAAATTGGTTCTTGTTCAATGGGAACTGATTGACGAATTTTCTGATTTGCTATGTTGAAAGAACTATAAAACCTCCACTCACGAATATATTCACGCAAGTTATGTAAAGTTTCTAATGATGGATTTGTCATTGCATTTAGCGTTAGTTGATTAGAACGCTTTAAAGCAATATCCTGTGTTAATTTATCTGCTGTTAATGTTGTAAATCCTTTTTCTCCAGGTTCTTTAATCACACCTTTATTACCTTGAATATCCATATATATGTATGGACTCCTGTATCTATCACTAAAAGGTTGAGATGATTCTACTCTTTCATAGGAAACTTGAGTTCGACCAACTGGACCCATAAGTTCCCCTAAATATCTAATACCAATTGGACGACCTGTATCAATTTCTATATTCCATTGAAACTTTTGTCCTGGAATATGAAAAATCTGCTGACCAATAGAACCAGAAATTATTTCAGGAGGGATATCATAATAAAGACTATCTCGCAAAAATTTGAGAAATTCAAAAAAACTTGATTTACCAGCACCATTAGCACCAACAATAATTTCTAGTGGTTGTAACTGCGCTTCAAAGTTTCTAAAAGGCCGATAACCTTGAATATTAACTGATTTTAATCTCATATTGTTTTTCCTTGATTTGTACTTTCTCCTATGTTAATCTTTTCTAACGAATTGGATTATGCACAGTTACTAACTTTGTGCCATCAGGAAAAGTTGCTTCTACTTGGACATCATGAATCATTTCGGGAATCCCTTCCATGACATCATCACGAGTTAATAAAGTTGTCCCAAAACTCATCAAATCTGCTACAGTTTGACCATCTCTTGCACCTTCCAAAATTGCAGCAGAAATAAAAGCCACCGCTTCTGGATAATTTAATTTTAATCCTCTATTTTTTCGTCTTTCCGCTACTAAAGCAGCAGTAAAAATTAATAATTTATCTCGTTCTTGCGGTGTAAGCTGCACGGGTTTCTCCTTTAAATTTGCCATACTCTAGGAATACAATTACCACGATTTAGAGAAGATACTCGTAACAGTTGCCAAATATTTGTAAACCAATTTCTGACTTCAGATGTAGAATTACCACGATATCGGCATAAAAAGCCCTGTTGTAAGCGAGTTACTCCAGCATCAGAGTTTTGAATAATTAAAGAACGTGCTTGGTTAATGATTTCCTGTGATATTGGCAAACCAACACTAATAAAACTACCCACAACAGGGTTTCCTGCTAAACCGTGAGGACTATGAAATACTTCTTCGCTACCGGGGACAATTTGCCTATCAATCCATAGTGGCATACCATTTTGCCAGATTTCCGTGTGCGATCGCATCTCTCCCTGTACAAATTTTTCTCCCCTAGCACTGCGGCCAAACCGCGTAATTTCCCAACCTAAATAACTGGCATCCGTAGCTAATTCTATCCGTAAATCTTGCCGATAAATCCCCCCATTAAATAAAATCGTTTCTTGGGGTAAATATTCTAAACAAGCGTGACTATCCACTTGGATATTTACGGTTTGTCTCGCTGGTAAGCCATTACTGCGATATATTTTACCAGCAGCGGCTGTAGTAATCAAGGCGTTTGTATCGGGTTGGAGGTGAATATCAGAGGATAGGCGATCGCCCCCCACAATGCCCCCAGCCGTATGTAAAATCACACTATGGCAAATTTCTTGTCCTTCCGGGTAAAAGGGGCGTTGTACCTTTAATGGGGCTTGATGGTGGTTATAAATTAACTGAGTGGAATCTTGGCGATGAGCATAAACTAAGTTAAGTTGACCATGCCAACCTTGTATCATCTGAGAGTTATCAATCATTTATAGGGTAGAGTAAAAATTAAGCACCTGATTTATTCGGTTTAACATATTATTCAACAATTTATGACAATATTTTGGTTGGCATTAGCTGGCATTATTGGCTGGTTTATCAGTTTACTAGCCGGTGGTGGGAGTTCATTAATTCTTATGCCCATCGTTGGCACATTTTTAGGGGCAGTGGCTATTGCACCTGTGATTACTATTAGTGGACTATTTGGAAACAGTGAACGAGTATTTGTGTATTGGCAAAAAATTAATTGGGATGTCGTTAAATGGGAGTTACCCGGAGCAGTTTTTGGCGGAATTTTAGGAGCATTTACACTAACAAAACTTAAATTAGATTGGTTAAGTATTTTAGTTGGCATATTTCTGATTTTTTCGGCTGCTAGTTACTTTTTCAAGAATGAAGAAAAATCTTTCACAGTCAAAGCTTGGTATTTTCTTCCAGCAGGTTTTGTTTATGCTTTTTTATCAGGTTTGATAGGGAGTATGGGAGTATGGGGCCTGTATTAGCTCCTCTTTATATTAACTATGGCTTACAAAAAGAAGAATTACTAGCAACTCAGGCAACAAATCGAGTGATTGTTCACATCGTTAAAATCTTTGTCTATGGTTTCTTGGCGCGTTCAAACTGCCATATATTGGTTATGGAATTGTCCTGGGTTTAGCTGCTATACCTGGCAACTGGTTGGGACATTTAGTTCTCCAAAAAATCAGTGAAAAACAATTCCGGCGACTGGTTATCTCCTTTGTCCTGTTTAGTGGAATGCTGATTTTATGGCAGCAAAGAGAATTATTAGTTTTTTGGTAAAACCACTTTTCATTTAATTTTGCAACTTGATTTAATTAAACTAATTTTTTAGTTCTATAATTTATTGTAGAAGCCTAATTTAGTATCAATGTAGCGGTATGCACTCGAATGAGATACAGTCAGTAAATCGAAAACCCTGTAGGGGCGCAGGGCCTGCGCCCTCGATTGTATTTCATCCAACCAATAACCCCTATAGCAAGTGTTAAGCCTACATCTTAATTTTTGAGGTTTTAAATATGGTTGCTTCTTCCCAAATCTACATTACTCCAGAAGAATATTTAGAATTAGAAGAAAACAGCCCCGTCAAGCATGAATATATTGATGGATATATTTACGCAATGGCTGGCGCATTAGACGCTCATGTTACCATTGCTGGAAACTTGTTTGCACTACTGGGTAATTATATGCGTAGTTCTGGTTGTCGGGTATATATTTCTGATATGAAAGCCAGAATTGAGTCTTTAAATAGATTTTTTTATCCTGATATTATGGTAACTTGCGATAAGCGTGATCAAGAAACACTAGGATATAAAAGATTTCCTTGTTTAATAATCGAAGTTTTATCTGATTCTACAGAAGGATTTGATCGAGGTGACAAATTTGCTGATTATCAAACTATAGAAACTTTACAAGAATATATTTTAATTAATCCGAAAAAACCGAGAGACATCTTCACAGTCAAGTTCTCCATCAATATAATGATGAATCACCGTACCATTACTTGAATATTCCTGTTGTAAATCGTAATCAACAAGAATAAATTTAGGCTTTGAATTTTGTGAGCTATCCGTCTTTATCAAAGAGAAAAAATGCTGAATATTCTTCCAATTTGATTCCTTCTTGCTCTGACTCCAAGCAAAAAAAAGTACATAAATTTCTGGGCTTTTATTTGACAAAATTAGATTGTTAAGCGATCCAGACTTACCAATATAATCTATTCCTTTTTCGACTAGAATATCAATAAAATTAATCTTTTCTTTCAAACCACTCAATGACTGCAAAGAGTCTCGAATTTTAACTGGAGAAAATTCGTCTTCCTCAAATTCTTTGATCAGATCATCAAGTTTTGAAGCCTCATTTTTACCTGAGCGAACATCAACCAAAGTTTCAGCTAATTTAGAGCGCAAATTTGTTTCAGTAATAGCAAAATTATTCTGAAGTTTTGTCACTGCTTGAAATTGTTGATCCGATAAATAAGATGAATTTAATTGCACATCTTGATAAAAATCGTAAATTTGTTGTCGCACTAAAGATATCTCTTCAAATAGATGAACAAACCTTAAAATCGAAGCTTCTTTCAATTGCTTTAAAACAAGATCAATTTGTTTTTCGTGGTTAAAATAATTAATAACAGATGATATAGGCAGTAGAATATAGGATAATGGCTTACCTTTCCCATTGTTTGATTTACCAACTAATTTAGGAAGTTTTTTAACAAACTCAATAGTCTGGGGTAGGGTACTGGGCAATTCTTCATCTGTTACAGCGTCACAATTACTGTGAAAGCTAAAATTTTTGCTATATTCATTATCTTTATCATCATAATTGCCTTGTCCTTCACCCTTTATAGCATAAGATATTTTGTCTGCTGCCGCTTTTAATAAACCTTCTACTTCTGTTTGTTTCTTATTTTCCTGATTAGCATATTCTGAAGTAATTGTGCAGTTTGCTCCCCAATAAATCCCCACAACAATATGAGTTGCTTCAAAAGAATCAATAGCATTCAAATCAAGGATCTTTTTCAATTCTAAATTGCAAATATTGATCCGCTCTAATTTCGTCATAATAGAATACAACAATGTCATTCTACCAGCTTTAGCACTTGATTTCTCTTCCTTCAAGTATTTTCCAGAACCTTGTAAATTAACCATTCCTGCCAAAACACTCAATTGAAGTTCAGCATTTACACTTAATTTGTGAAACTTTTCAGAAATACGGTCAGTTATTTCATAATCTACCTTTGACAGTGGATTATCTGTGGACTCAATACTGGTTTCTGGTAATGTCCCATTGAAAATATTGACACCAGCATAAGCATCTTTACGAGCATCATAAAGATCGCCTAAACTTAATATTCTTCCCAAAGAAGATCGATCAATTGTTGAATCGTTCTGCATTTTTCCTCCTTATAGCGGTTATCAATGGGAGACAGTAAAATCAAGTGCTGGGAAACACTACACCTATAGATTTTGCAATGTATGACTGTATCTCATTTAAGTGTATACCGCTATAAGGTATTTTCAATATTTAGTTCTTCAACACTTACTATGATAAATTCTCAACCTATTATCTGGTAAGAATTTTACTTAAAACTATCTCTTTAAAATAACTCCAAAAGTTAACAATACCTTATCCAAATTGGAAAACGTTCGCGGAGCAATCAGCATAAAAACCAACAAATGCGTTGGGTTGCACTGTCGCTTAACCCAACCTACAAAAAATGGACTTAATACTGAAGCCGCTGAGATTCTTAACTATCTTCATTTGCGTTTATCTGCGTTTATCTGCGTTCAATTATATTTTAGTATAAATTCCCCAAAATCCACAATTACAAATTTTGGACTTTAGACTTCAGATAAATAATCCAAAATCCAAAATCCAAAATCTAAAATCGTTTAAGCCATTTGATTTTCAATCGCCCAACGTGCTAATTCAGTACGGTTGTGGAGATTGGTTTTGCCCAACATATTGGACACATGGCTTTCAACAGTTCGCTGACTGACATTTAGTTCTTCAGCGATTTCGCGGTTTGCTAAACCTCTGGCTACGAACTGGACAACTTTAAGTTCAGTGGGGGTTAACTGGACATCGAAAGGAACTTGGATGCGAGAACCATTCTCGCCGCCTTTGGTTTGATGTTCTTTCCAACGCACAGTTTGCTTCAGTGAAGATTCTACTTGTGCTACGAGTTCTTCAGGTTCAAAAGGCTTGATCATGTATACGTCAGCGCCTTTGTTTAAACCCTTAACTCGGTCTGCACTTTGACCTTTGGCTGAGAGGAAAAGAACAGGAATCCAACTAGTGCGTTCAGTTTGTCGGACTTGCTCAACAAAAGTGTATCCGTCCATTTCCGGCATCATTACGTCACAGATGATCATATCTGGAACTTCGGTTTCTAGAAGATCCAGAGCTTCTCTTCCATTTGGAGCCGTAATGACTTCATAGCCCCGGAACTCTAAGTAATCCTTCACCAGCAAGATGAGGTTAGGGTCATCATCAATCAGTAGAAGTCGTTTGTGGTCTTTCATGCTGGGTTCTTTCATAACAGTGGCACTTCTTGCGCTTCGATCCATTAAGGTATTGATATAGTTATCCCGTATGGTGGATGACTTAGGATGTTGTCTTTTTTTTCCCACTTAACTTACTTTAACCCACCGAAGTCTTAAAAGTGGTAGTTACTTTCAACAGACTTGCAAGTGAATGGAAAAAGTCTAGTAAGGATACGTATAGCAGTAGTCTTTATAATGCGTTATTATAGATCCATTTGAAAGGTGCAGGCTCAAAAGCCCTGATTAAATTATCGTCCTTGTGATTCACAAGTCGGTATTTTTTTCCAGATGACCCTAGCTCAAAACTCACCCGCGCTTTCATTGGCATACTGCTGCTTTACTTATCCTTCGGATGTTCAGCCTCTATCAGAGGTTCAAAATCAACCGGGGAATGTTTTGGCCAGGCATGGGTTAAAAATATAGATTTTTTCACCATACTACTTGCCAATCTACTGGTCTTAGATGACCTACTCTAATGACTTCTGGATTTAATTGGCGATACCAGACCCCATCTAGGTAAACTACCATTATCGTTCTAGAACAACAAACACGCAAGTTTTTGGCTTAATTTGCGAAAATGTCTATGGAATGACTGTGTTGTAACAGACGGGGTTATCGCTCCCCCAGACCTTGTTAACAGCATCCCTCAGTTCTAGATTAGCTGATTTGTAACAGATTGGGAATTGGGAATCGGTAATTGGGAATTGGTAATTGGTAATTGGTAATGACTTTCTATTCCCTGTCACCTGTCACCTATTCCCTGTCCCCTGTTCCCTGTTCCCATTCCCTAGTAGTTTTAGGGATGAGATAACTGTTCGTGGATCACTGTGCTGTTACTCATTGAGTAGATCCCTGATTACAGTTCTATAACAATTTCCCAAGTTTGCAAATAAAGTTGTCCATATCAAAATATTCATTACTTACGCAACAAACCCTGACAACTAAAATAATTGGATATTTGCACTTAAGTATTGCCACCCTAGACTTAGTTCGGAAACCCGTACACAAGCCATGATTGCTATTATGCCCCAGATAAAGCTAAATTAGCACTCATGAGTCGAGAGTGCTAATTTCTAATTTAGAAAAAATTTTGTATGGCAGCCGTATCTTTAAGCGTTTCCACCGTTAAACCCCTGGGCGATCGCGTTTTCATCAAAGTGAGCGCCCCCCAAGAAAAAACCGCAGGCGGTTTGTTTTTGCCCGATAATGCTCAGGAAAAACCCCAAGTTGGCGAAATCGCTGCTGTTGGACCTGGCAAGCGGAATGACGACGGTACTCGTCAAACAATGGACATTAATGTTGGCGATAAAGTGTTGTACTCCAAGTACGCTGGCACTGATATCAAGCTGGCGACAGAAGAATATGTACTGCTTTCTGAAAAAGACATTTTAGCAATCGTTAGCTAATTGGGCATAGGTGATGGGTAAGGAGTTTTCCTAATTACCTGTTCACCACTCACCAATTGTCAGGAAAAATTAATTAATTTACTACCGGGATTTAGACTTATTATGGCAAAGCGCATTATTTACAACGAAAACGCCCGTCGCGCTCTAGAGCGTGGTATTGATATTCTTGCTGAAGCTGTAGCTGTTACCCTTGGACCTAAAGGTCGTAACGTAGTTTTAGAAAAGAAATTCGGCGCACCACAAATCGTTAATGATGGTGTCACCATCGCTAAAGAAATTGAATTAGAAGACCACATCGAAAATACTGGTGTAGCTCTAATTCGTCAAGCTGCTTCTAAAACCAATGACGCTGCTGGTGATGGTACAACTACAGCTACCGTTTTGGCTCATGCTATTGTTAAAGAAGGCTTGCGGAACGTTGCAGCCGGAGCTAATGCAATTTTATTGAAACGCGGTATTGATAAAGCATCTGCGTTTTTAGTCGAAAAAATTGCTGAACACGCTCGTCCTGTAGAAGATTCTAAAGCGATCGCTCAAGTTGCGGCAATTTCTGCTGGTAACGACGAAGAAGTCGGAGCTATGATTGCTCAAGCTATGGACAAGGTGGGCAAAGAAGGCGTAATTTCCCTAGAAGAAGGGAAGTCTATGACCACCGAATTAGAAATAACCGAAGGGATGCGTTTTGATAAGGGTTATATTTCCCCTTACTTCGCTACCGATGCAGAACGGATGGAAACCGTTTTTGATGAGCCTTACATCTTGTTAACCGACAAGAAAATTGCTTTAGTCCAAGATTTAGTTCCTGTTCTTGAACAAGTAGCTCGTTCCGGTCGTCCTTTGGTAATTATTGCTGAAGACATCGAAAAAGAAGCTTTGGCAACTTTGGTTGTTAACCGTTTACGCGGTGTGTTGAACGTGGCTGCTGTAAAAGCTCCTGGTTTTGGCGATCGCCGTAAAGCCATGCTAGACGATATCGCAGTTCTCACCGGTGGTCAAGTAATCACTGAAGATGCTGGTTTGAAATTAGACACCACTAAGCTAGAAAGCTTAGGTAAAGCTCGCCGCATCACCATTACCAAAGACAGCACCACAATTGTTGCAGAAGGTAATGAAGCTGGTGTGAAGGCTCGTTGCGAACAAATCCGTCGTCAGATGGAAGAAACCGAATCTTCTTACGACAAAGAAAAACTCCAAGAGCGTTTGGCTAAATTGTCCGGTGGTGTAGCTGTAGTTAAAGTTGGTGCAGCAACCGAAACCGAAATGAAGGACAAGAAGCTGCGCTTGGAAGATGCTATTAACGCTACCAAGGCTGCTGTAGAAGAAGGTATTGTTCCCGGTGGTGGTACAACCTTGGCTCACCTTGCTCCTCAATTAGAAGCTTGGGCGCACAGCAATCTCAAGGATGAAGAGTTGACTGGTGCTTTAATCGTCGTTCGGGCTTTACCTGCTCCTCTCAAGAGAATTGCAGAAAACGCTGGTCAAAACGGCGCGGTTATTGCTGAAAGAGTGAAAGAGAAGGATTTCAACATTGGCTTCAATGCTTCTACCAACGAATTCGTTGATATGTTAGCTGCTGGTATTGTTGACCCTGCTAAAGTAACTCGTTCTGCTTTGCAAAACGCTGCTTCTATCGCTGGTATGGTGTTGACAACCGAATGTATCATTGTTGACAAGCCAGAGCCTAAAGATGGCGCTCCTGCTGCTGGCGCTGGTATGGGTGGCGGAGATTACGATTACTAATTCTCTGTAATCCACTAATTTGAAAACGGCTGCTTCCTTTACGGAGGTGGCTGTTTTTTTGCACGCAGAGGCGCGGAGAGAATATTGAGTTTCAATTCAACTTAAGGTAAAACCTCTATCCCGGAAGGAACTCAAGTTCTTTGCTAATAGCGAAAGTCATCTTTTGATGACTAAATACTGGGAAAATTTATTAGTCCGTTTTAACGGACTTGAGCTATGAGACAGGGAATTTATTCCCAGGCGTGTTTGCTATAATGGGACTTATATGACTAAAGAATATTTATATTTAATTTATGTTGGTTCAGTGTTTCAGTTGGAGTGGTATTTTGATGAAAATGGTGAAAGCAAGGCTCAAAAGTATTTTAATAGACTAGATGAGAAACAACAATTAAAATTTTTATTTTTAGTCAAACGAATTGGTGATTTTGGTCAAATAAGTAATAAAGAGCAATTTCGTAATGAAGGAGATAAAATCTACGCTTTTAAACCACAACCAGATCGATTTTTATGCTTCTTCTTTACTGGTCAAAAAATTATTGTTACCAATGCTTTTGAGAAAAAACAACAAAAATTACCAAAAAACCAGAAAGAAAAAGCTATCAACTATATGAATGATTATATTAAACGTAACCAAGAAGGAGCATATTATGAAGAAAATTGAAGAACTATCAACTTTTGATAGAATGATGCAAAGCCCCGATTTTAAAGCTAAATTTGCAGCAGGATATCAGGAGTTTTTGCTATCTGAATTGTTAATCTCTATTATGGAGAATGACCATATATCCATTGCTCAATTAGCTGAAGAAGTTAATATTCCTCCTGCTGTTATTCAAGATATTTGTTCTGGTCAGCAAAAAGATATGAACATTAGTAATTTTTTACAGATAGTTCAATCTTGTGGTTATCGTCTTATTCTTGAAAAAGGAGAAGAGCGTATTTCTTTAGTAGCGTAAATTCTAACTTTTCTATTAGAGTATTATTTGGGTAAAACGGAATTAAGACCACAATTTGCTATTTTACCCAAAATATTATAATACATTGTCCAACAACGATATTATTTTGAAGAGGTTCAACTATGAAAATTAAAGCAATAATTCATACAGCCGAAGAAGGCGGTTATTGGGCTGAAGTACCAATTTTTCATGGATGTTACACTCAAGGAGAAACCATTGAAGAAGTATTAGAGAATCTTAAAGAAGTAATCAGTTTATATGCAGAGGTGTATACCAATCATTTGTGTTATTAAAAATCTTCCTAATCTTTTCTTTAAATTCGTGCATTTCCTTCAAAATAGGCGAGACATTTTTAACTTGAATAAGTTTATCCAATTGCTCTTGAGTTAACTTATCTTGATTCTTAAGTAAAGGATATTTACTATTCTTTAATCCGGCTAATATTTCTTCATATTTTAATTTGTCTGTTGCATTTGCTTTTTTAATTAAATCTTCAACTTTTCGTTTTTCTCTTTTTCTTTGTGTATCTAGTTCTTTATTAATCTGTGCCATTACGTGAAACCTATCGGCTACTACTTGAGCATTTGGCATTAATTCTGTTACTAAGGTTTTATAGCCAGTCCATAAATCTA
>JBAXRM010000073.1:0-20495 GCA_037131225.1 Nostocales cyanobacterium ELA583
TTATCTGCACATTTTTCCTAACTCCCTAAAAAATGGGCGAACCGGGAGTAATAACAATATATACCAGAAAATCGGCAAATAAAATTACAAAATGCCATAAGGATATATGCTTCACTACCTAAAAAACTCAATAGCTTCAGGAGCAGTCAAGATTATGCCACAATAGCGAAATTAGGTAACAGCATTAGGAGTTTTAGTTGTGGAGTCCCCCCAAAAAACGTTATACCAACCAGCCGCAATTGAGGAAAAATGGCAACAAACATGGTTAGAACTTGGCTTAGATAAAACCCCTCAAGATCAAAATAAGCCAAAGTTTTACGCGCTTTCCATGTTCCCCTACCCATCCGGTAGCTTGCACATGGGTCACGTCCGTAACTATACCATTACAGATGTAATTGCCCGTCTCAAACGAATGCAAGGGTATCGGGTATTACATCCAATGGGTTGGGATGCTTTCGGACTACCCGCAGAAAACGCCGCCATTGATAGAGGTGTACCTCCTGCTAAATGGACATATCAAAATATTGCCCAAATGCGGCAACAATTACAGCGTCTGGGTTTATCCTTAGATTGGGACTGTGAAGTTGCTACCTGTTCCCCAGATTATTATAAATGGACACAATGGATTTTTCTACAATTTTTACAAGCTGGTTTAGCTTATCAAAGAGAAGCCGCAGTTAATTGGGACCCCATTGATCAAACTGTATTAGCTAACGAACAAGTTGATAATGAAGGACGTTCTTGGCGAAGTGGGGCAATAGTAGAACGTAAATTACTACGCCAATGGTTTTTTAAGATTACTGACTACGCCGAAGAATTATTAAATGATTTGGATAAACTCACAGGTTGGCCTGAACGAGTTAAATTAATGCAAGCCAACTGGATAGGAAAATCCACTGGTGCATATTTAGAATTTCCTATTGTTGGTTCAGAGGAAAAAATCGGCGTTTATACAACCCGTCCCGACACTATTTATGGCGTGAGTTACGTTGTATTAGCTCCAGAACACCCCTTAACTCAGGTTATTACCACCTCAGAACAAAAAGCAGCGGTAGAAGCCTTTATTAAGGAAGTCAGCAACCAAAGCGAGTTAGAAAGAACAGCAGAAGATAAACCAAAACGGGGTATTCCTACAGGTGGAAAAGTCGTGAATCCCTTCACTGGGGAAGAAGTACCCGTATGGATTGCAGATTATGTTCTCTATGAATATGGTACAGGTGCGGTAATGGGTGTACCAGCACATGATGTCCGTGATTTCAAATTTGCTAAAGAACAAAATTTAGCTATCAAAGTTGTAATTGTTCCCGAAGTTGGTGCAGAAGAAACTTTAAAATCAGCCTATACAGAAGCGGGAATTTTAGTTAATTCTGGTGACTTTAATGGCATAAATTCAATAGATGCAAAAAAAGCCATTATTGAATTTGCCGAAAAACAAAACTTTGGTAAATTAAGAATACAATATCGCCTCAGAGATTGGTTGATTTCTCGACAACGTTATTGGGGCGCACCTATCCCTGTTATTCACTGTCCTGAATGTGGAATTGTGCCAGTACCTGACAAAGATTTACCTGTCCAATTACCAGAAGATATTGAATTAAGTGGTCGGGGTGGTTCACCTTTAGCACAGTTGGAAAGTTGGGTAAATGTGCCTTGTCCAAGTTGCGGTACTCCTGCAAAACGGGAAACCGATACAATGGATACTTTTATTGATTCTTCCTGGTATTTCTTACGTTATCCTGATGCGAAGAATGAAGATAAAATATTTGATTCCCACAAAGTAAATGATTGGATGCCTGTAGATCAATATGTGGGCGGAATTGAACACGCAATTTTACATTTATTGTATTCGCGTTTCTTCACTAAGGTATTAAGAGATAGAGGGTTATTTAACTTTGATGAACCATTTCAAAAGTTATTAACTCAGGGAATGGTACAGGGTTTAACTTACATGAACCCGAATAAAGGTGGTAAGGATAAATGGATTCCTTCTAATTTGGTTGATGCTAATAATCCTGTAGATCCACAAACTGGAGAACCTTTACAACGTCTCTATGCTACCATGTCGAAATCAAAAGGCAATGGTGTTGCGCCGGAAGATGTGATTAATAAATATGGCATTGATACGGCGCGGATGTTCATTTTATTTAAAGCACCTCCTGAAAAAGATTTAGAATGGGATGAGGCTGATGTTGAGGGACAATTCCGCTTTTTAAATCGCGTTTGGCGGTTGGTAACTGATTATGCTGCTGCGGGAGTTTGTCAGCAAAAAGCAGAAGTTGACAAGTTAAATAAAGCGGAAAAAGATTTACGTCGCTTCATTCATATTGCTATTCAAGCAATTACGGAAGATGTAGAAGATGAATATCAATTTAATACCGCAATTTCAGAATTGATGAAGTTAAGTAATGCGTTGAGTGATGCAGATTGTCATAATTCTCCAATTTACGCGGAAGGTATTCAAACTTTGGTGATTATGTTAGCGCCTTTTGCACCCCATATTGGTGATGAATTATGGCAGTTATTGGGGAATAAAAACTCTGTGCATACCCAAACTTGGCCAAGTTTTGATCCTGCGGCTTTGATAGCTGATGAAATTACTTTGGTAATTCAAATTATGGGTAAAACTCGCGGTTCTATTCAAGTTCCTGCAAAAGCTGATAAAGCGGAGTTGGAAAAATATGCGCGGGAGTCTGAGGTTGCACAGCGTTATATTGAAGGGAAGGAAATCAAGAAGGTGATTGTTGTTCCTGGTAAGTTGGTGAATTTCGTTTTGGGGTAGTTTTTGTTTCGCGCAAAGACGCTAAAGAGAAAAGGCGCAAAGTAAGATGTAGCGTGGGTTAGCGATCTCGTAACCCACCAATTGCTTTTGTTTTGTGATTGATCTTTTTTTGGTAATAGTTAATTCCTAATTCAGAGATTTAGATTAAGTTGTTGGTTTGAAGGTTCAGAATCTATATCACACCTGCTATCAATTTCCAGCAAGGAGCTTCTCCTTCCCAATTATCAGGTTTCCAAGGCATACTCAAGCTAACTGTCACCAGATAATAATCATCTGTGATTTCATATCCCGCTTCCATTTTTTCAACAAACATAGGATCAGTAATGTTGGCTTCAGTTAACCTTTGACCATCAACAGTTTCTAGTGTACCTTTCCATTTCTTTGTTTCGTCATAATACTCTACAGAAAAATTAATGATATGAATTAGCTGTAATGTATGTCTTTGCTCAAAAGGCAGAGATTTCAGGTAAGACGGTTGTACATATTTATTTGAATTATGAAGAATACAAGAATTGTTACAATATTGAAACAAATCTTCTGGTTTTGCTTTACCTTTACCTACGAGTTGCCATTTTCCTGGTAGGATAGTAAGGTTTTCATTTTCAAACCCAAAATTTTCACCTGTGTCTGCTAGTGGAATTTCCAGAATGTCCAATAATTCTGGTTCTTTTCCCTCCACAAGTCGAATATTTCTTGGTACTCGACCATCATTATCATAAGGACGTTGGTCACAAACAGGACGAATCCAATTACCAGTATCCAAATCAATTCCAGCAATGCAACGTTCTCCTTTTTTCCAAGAATTTGCAAGACAGACAATTTTCTTCACAGATGACATATTTTGACATTTCCCCACTTGGTACTTAAATATTCTGCCACTAATCGGCGATGACAGTAATGGGGTTTGGCCTCGCTACATAAAAGACATCCACTATCTAATAGTTCTGGTTTAACTTTTTTTTCAATTTCTCTTTCTGCCATGAGATGAAGAAATTTTTGCTCATAAACTGACCACTCACCTTTATTTTTCTTAAATTCATCTAAAATATCTTTTGTCGGTGCTAGTTCAAGAATATGGACGTATTCAATATTACCAAGTTTTTTGAGAAAATATTCTAAATCTGTTTTCTTGGCAAATCCTGCTAATTGAGAGACATTATTTAATCGTGTATCAATAACGCGCTTAACGCCTGATTTAACAAGAGTATCAAAGAATTTTTGGGCAGTTTTTTGGGTAAAGCCGATTGTGAATAAGTCAACGCTATTACTCATATTCATTTCCTTTTTTTTCTACATAAGCAACTTCATCACTTTGCAATCTGTAAGCCTCTTTTATAGACTCTTCCCTTGAAAGTGGGTTACAAGGTTGATGATTTTGTGAATTATCAGTAAAGAGAGATAATTGCACTGATGCTGCTACAAGAGCCAATTGCTTTAAACCATGTCTAGCCAATAATCTGTCTTCAAGTTTATAATGTGATTCTAAGTCACCATTGCTTTTAATATGATTGATTTCTAAATCACGCTCATTTCGTAAATGTTGACAAACTAAAATCGCACGATGGCAAACAATAGGATCTTTTTCCGCACACATAAGAGCAACTCTATAATTTTTCAAACCTTTAATTACACGTTGAATTCCATCTTTGAATAATTCAGTAGCAGCAATTTTTTCATATACAGCTTTACCATCAACATAACATTCTGGATTTTTTGCTCTAGCACCTAGTTCTTGTCCTAAAAATACATAGTTTATTTTTGCACTTTTAAGTGAATCTTTCAGTTGTACACGGTTAAAATGAGGTAAGTAACGACTGTAAGGATGCGATCGCACGTCTGCCAATGCTGTAACATTATGCTCCAGCAAAAGCTCAGTAAAAGTTTCTATACTATGATTTGAATGACCAATAGTAAATAGTTCCATAAATAAACACTATAAATTGAGAAAGCTAATACAATTCTATGTGAAGTCTTTCCAAATAAATAGCATGGAGACTTTACATATCAATGCTATACTTTCGGTGATCTATCTTCATAAAAAATGTTATCATATATATTAAAAATGTGCATACAAGTATTCATATCTCAATAAAACCCAGTTCAAGTAATGAAAGTGAAGCTTCGCAATAATGCAAACTCTTCTCGTACTGCGGTAAAACGTTCCAGCAAGTACATAGTTGTTTATCAGAAAAAGGGAGAAACACTAGGAATGAATAGAATATTGTCCCCAACTATGCAAAAGCATTATTTTGTAAAGGCGTTCTTAGATTTCCTTGCTAGAGATATCCAGAAAAATCCTAGCACTATTGAACCACTTACAGAAGATATGTGTCGTCGTGCCTCATTGCTTACCGAAGGAATGGAAGTTGATCTTGATGAAGAGTTCCCAGAGGATTTCATATTTGTATGAATGTTAATGGGTGGACATTAAAAATTCATCCTGCCTTCGGTGAAAAATATAAAAAATTGATTATTCAAGTTGAGGAACTTAAAGAAAGAAATCCAGAAGGATATCAGCAACATCCAGCTACAAAGTTTCTCAACAATATTAATGAGTTTATTTTTAGGCGAATACCTGAAGATCCGAGCGCACCAGAATTTAGGCAAGGTAAAACATTAGGAACTCGGACGATCTAGAATCTGTTTCAGAAGATGTTGATAATGGTTAATTTATAACTTGAATTAGGAATGTTATTTATATTTTTAGTTTGTAGGTTGGGTTAAATGAAATGCAACCCAACTTATGTATTATTTTTGGTTGATGTTGCCTTACGTCAACCCAACCTTGTATCTTACCCGCATTTCTCACAAACAATGCGATTCCTACGGAGCGCTTCGCTATCGCAATCTATATAATCCTTATAGAGAAACGGTTTCGGGCATTTTTCACGAGGTTGATTTTTGATGCAGTGTGAAAACCCATAATCCAGATTTTATAAGGGTTTGAGGATTTTGGTGAGAAATCCGGGCTTAGAGGTATATTAGAGGAAGTGTTAGACCGTACCAACCTTCCTTGGTCTATTACTCACGACTCACAACCAATTTCTGCATAAACTTTAATTATCGTTTTTATACCTCCAATTTTGTTTGGTAATTTATGGCAATCTATAATTTACCTGTTTTGTCTTGCTCTGTTTTTCTTCTCTATTTTCTGACTTTTTTCCTTGACTTTAGATCACTTGACATTCAAGACAGTCGCTACGAATCAAGGAATTTTTTGATTTGGTGAAGGTATTGCTCTATAGGGGAAATCTTTTCAACTTCTTGACAATCGTGATTTACGATTTAGTTAATACTTGTCTTTAATATATGGCAATGAAAAAGTTGATAAAAATAATTATTTTTGTACCTTTATTAGTCATATTAGGTTTTTATGGCTTCATAAAAGTTATATTGAACAATGAAGTGCGATCGCCAATTGCAATTATGGTTCAACATGATAATAATATAGAAACTAGCGACAACTTTCATAATTGGGAATTAATTAAGAAAAATTATACATATAGCAACTCAACGGAACAGCAAGAACTACAAATCAAGCACCTTCTCTTAGAAAAATTACCAAATATTAATATTTCTGAAAATCAAAATATTTGTGCAGATAATTTAACTAAGATATCTCAAGCTAGTAAACATATTTATAAATTAGCTGAGGCTCACCATTGGAGAAAAGCACAAGCTGAAAACAAAAAATTAGAAACCTTTACCAGTAATTTGGAAACAAAATTTCCACAAAAAACACCCCAATTTAAAAAACTAACTACCAAAATTTATTTATTAGATAAAGCTATTGCCAATAAAGACTCCCAAATAGCAATGCGTAGTGCTAATAAAATTAATTTCTTAGTAGCGGAAATGAATAAAAATTTCCCAAAAAAAATACCAAACGATGTTACTTTATTGAACTATTATGAACGAGAATTAGAAATCTGGATTCCTACAGGAAATAAACCCTAGTTAGGTAAAACAGCAAAAAAAATAAATCGCACTTGGTTATCTATTCGTCCTTTAGTTTTAGCTCATGGTGACACCAAAGAAGTATATAAATTTGATCTATTAATAGATAATCTTAATCACGCTTCCTTATTTAAGGAATATACAGAAATAACCACGTTATTACAAAAAGAACAAGATAATTTAGAAAAAGTATTTCAATAATGAGATAGAGATTTATTTCTCCAATCTTTGCCAGAAAAGTTGACAAAAAAGTACCTTCAGATTAAAGAATAACTGAAGGCTATAATTAAAGACATTGGAATGTGGACTAGTTCTAACTATGAATCTAACTTTATTTTCATATAATTATCTCTATCGCTAGTAAAGTTTAAATTTAATTCATTTCTGTCTAATTGAATAGATTTACATCTTGCACCATGATGACTCCGTAGTGTGGGCATTGCCCACCAAACTCTTATTGAGAAAGTGTAATCTATGAATAGATAAAAAAAGACCCCCAGTTGTGAACCGAGGGATTCTGCAAGTCGGAATTATCGCACAAAGACATTCGCGTACCCAGAATAGCAATGTACCAAGTCAAAAAAATGCCAAAATGCCAAAAACTATCAACCTCCGTATTTTCTGCCAATATTTTAAGATCCAGTAGCAATAGTAGTTGGTTGTAAATAAGTAATTAACTGTTGCAAACCTTGTTGCAGATATCGTGTGACTGTGATTGGTGTAGCCCCAATCTTCTTAGCGGCATCCTTGCGAGTTAATTGTTTAACAAATACTAACTCTACTGCCATTCTGGGTTTATCATCTAGCATACTAATTGCTTCTTCTAGCTGCTCTTGTTCTTCTTGTTGTTGTTGAAGTGCAATAGTATGATGACAGGGAAGTAACTCAGCCCAATTTATCGGGGAATTTACATAATTAGAGGTTGTATTATCTAGACTTAGAGGCATTCTATTTTGGGCTGCTAACTTGGTTTCTTGCCACTCTTCTAGTAATATATGCAGCTTATTAGCAATTTCAATTTCTGTGGGGGGACGATTTAAAGATATGGCTAATTCTCTCCGAATTTTTTGCCCTTGATGATAAAGTTCTTGGCAACGACGGGGAATTTTTAATAAAGTAGAATTATCGCGCAAAAAATGCAGAATTTCACCGCGAATATATGGTACAGCAAAGGAACTAAGAGCATATCCCTGATTAGGATCAAAACGTTCAATTGCTCTAATTAACCCAAAATATCCAATTTGTTCCAAATCTTCATAGGGTTCATGACATTGGTGGATAAATTTATAGGCAATTTTTCGCACTAATCCCCTATGTAATTCTACAATCTGATTACGTAGTTGAATAGAGGGATTTTGGTGGTACAAGTATAATAGATCGATACTATCAGCATAAGTAGAAGACTCATTGAATATCATATTAATTCCCTTGTATTAATCTCTGTGTACAAATAATGGATTTGCGTATATTATTTTTCAGCCTGTCCATATTCTCCCTAGTTCAGGCTAAATAAGCTATAGTTATTTTACTGAAATTTCCGTCAAGCTTCAAAAACAGAATCAGTGATAATACTTAAAATAAATCCTTTATTTTCCATTTCTAAACTTAATTACGAATATTCACTTCTTGTAAATAATCTTCTGGTTGGAAAGAAACTTTCCGCTGAATGGTGTTTTTCTCAGTAGGAGTGTTTTGTCTTGCAGCCACGGGAACTGTTTTCAGTGTAGCCAATTCTTGTTGTTGATTTCGTAAACGTAATTTTTGAGAATATTCCTGTAGTTTGACTTTCGCTTGTGCATAGACACTAGCATTTTTGGGAACTTTTTCCAGGAATTTAATTGCTCCTACAAAATTACCTACAGATGCTTGATTGTATGCCTGATATAAATAGTATCCTGATCTAACTTCACGTTTTTGATTGTATTCAGATAATTTCTGTTTAACTATAGTACCGACGGAACTTTCTTCAGGTATTTGTTGTAAATAATATAAAGCTGTTGAGAAATCTCTCTCTTCGGCTTTGGTATAAGCTTTAGCTAATAAGACTTGTGTTTGTGTTTCAATATTTACTTTTGCTTGTGCAACTAGGGGCTGAATTTTTGCTTGCCAATAGGAATTAACTGGAACTTTAGGACCATGAAATAATACATCTGTCCAGCGATTTTCTTTGAAAGCTTGTTCAGCTAAAACATAATTTTCTGTATCTTGTTGCCATTGCTTTTGCCATTCTGCAATTGAAGCTTGAGCTTCTGGATAAATATTACTATTAAGAGGGATTGACTGAGCTAAATTAATTGCTTTTTGCAGGTCTCCAGACTGATATTTAGCTATAGCTTTATATAGAGTTTCTGTAGCTGAGTAAGCTTGAGAATTATTAAATAAAGAATATACTCCCAATCCCAGCAGTACGGAATTAACTAATAACCCTAATCGCATTCCTGTCAATAATGGTTGTGATTTTTGATATGTATTTTCACTAGTTTTATAAGATAGTTGAGACTCGGCTATTTGGATTTCGGCTGGGTTATTTTCCCATTCTATATGCCTGAGTACCCATAGTGCTTCATTGGCAGATTGAAACCGTTCTTGATGGTGATAACGGATCATCTGATTGAGGAAGGCAACTAAATAATCATTAATGGGGGTATCATCATCACACCAGATAATTTCATTAGTTTCCGCATCAATTTCTAATTGCAGAGGTAAAAGTCCTGTAATAGCTTGAATAGCAATTATTCCCAAGGAATAAAGGTCACTATTGGGTTGAGTTTGTCCAATGAATTGTTCTGGAGGAATATAACCCAAGGATGTGACAGGAATTTGATCTATAGAGAATTCTGTTTCAATACTAAAATCTATTGGTTGAATTGAGCCAAAATCAATTAATACTAATCTGGCATCTATAGCTCGTCTAATTAAATTTTCTGGTTTAATATCACAATGAATAAAGCCTTGAGAGTGAACGAATTCCAGAATAGATAAAGCATCTTCTAGAAACTTGATTACATCAATTTCACTCCATTTACTGCTACTTTGGGGGCTATTTGGTAATTCTGCGGCTAAAGACTCTCCAGGAATAAATTGTTGGACTAAATAAAAACGTTCATTTTCTTCAAAACAGGTAATAAGTTCAGGAATTTGGGGATGACGACCTAAATGTTTAAGAGTTTCAGTTTCTGTTAAAAACCGCAATCTGAGGTAGTCAAAATAGGAGGTAGATTGATAGTGATTAACCTTGAGTTGTTTAACAACATATCTGGGTTTTTCTGGGTGGTGCATATCCACAGCGATAAATGTTTGTCCAAACACTCCGGCGCTGAGTGGTTGAACAATTTGGTAACGCTCTTGTAATAGTTTGCCGATCATCTGATTGTTCATGATCTAATTACCCAGAAATTCTTATATATCTTTTCTGACATCGGCTACTATTTTCCGGAGTTCTAGCGAATAATTCAGTATGTGAAATATTCAATAATAATCTCAGTATTTTTACTTGATAGGAGTCTGAAGTCTGAAGTCAGTAGTCAGTAGTGGATGAATGAGCGGGTTTAATACCCCTAGTAAGTCGTAGATTTGGTGGTCTTAGAATCCTCCACTGACTTGTGTTCAGCTTGTCAAAGCATTGATTCTATTGATTCTGACTCCTGAATTCTTTTTCACTTATGATCTTCTTTTTCTGCAAAAGTATCAGCTAATGGTTTAACGACTTTAGCGATCGCTTCTTGGACAAAAACTTTGATAAACTCATCACGGCGATTAATCTGAAATTGTTGTTGCACTACTTCTGTCATTCCCCCGTCACCCCAATCTTGATCATGACGAAAATATTCAATAAAGCTTTTCCCCGCAATCCGGGTTAAATATGCGGCTGTCACCCCTTGAATTGCTCTCCCCACAATAAAAGTAGCTACATTTAATTGCAAAGCCGTTGATAATAATTCAATTGCCCCTTTAACAATCCCTAAACCGGCAATAGTTTTCCCTAAAGATAGGGCTAATTCCTTGCCCCGTTCCATGTTTAAATCACAACCGTAGAGTCTCCCAATTTCTACGACCATTTGGGCATTAACGGCAGCGGTTGCAAGTAAGTCTACTATTGGCAATGGAGTGACAGAAACTACACCTGCACCAATCCATTGATAACGTTCAACAATTTTGTCAGCTTGACGACGACGCTGAGAGTCTATCATTTTGCGGGCTTCTTCTCCTAAACGCAGAGATTGTAAGAGAATATTGTCTGCTACCAAGTCTTCACCTTCGGCACGTAAAATAGAAGCCATACGCCGCAGCAGGGGAATAATATCCGCTTCTGGTTGGAAGGTTTCACCGGTCTCTAATTGTGCTATTTGGGGATTGGCAGCGATCGCTACCACATCACTAGTAGCAATAAAACCCCGTACTCTTTCCCGCAATCTGGCCAAGATGGATTCTATATCAGTTTCTGTGTATAAATCTGTTTTATTGAGAACTAAAAGCGATCGCTTGCCAATTTCCGCTAAACCCCGCAAAGGTTCATATTCAGAACGTCGTAAATCATTATCTACCACAAACAATAATAAATCCGCTTCCGTCGCTAAAGCTCTGGCCAGTTGTTCCCGTTCCGTACCCGCTACCCCCGGTTCTAAAATCCCTGGAGTATCAGTAATTAATATCTTCCGTTCCAATCCCTTCAACCGTAAACAATAGGTTTCTCCTACCTGCGTTGTCCCCATTGGCGCATTTACTTCACCGACTATCCGCCCCATAATCGCATTGACGAGGGAAGTTTTACCAGCGCTTCCTGTACCAAAAACAACAACTTGAATTTCACCTCTAGCTAAATTCGCCTCAATTTCCTTAGTGCGACTCAATAAAGCTTGACGAGTGACTTCATCTTGAATTTGGGCTACCTGTTGACGGACAGCTTGCAAAGTTGAAGAAGCCGCATCAGATTTAGCCGCAGGGATTTGGGCAGCAGTCACTCTAGGACGTTGCCGACGGGATTTTTCCTCTCCCTTCCGCAGCACTAATACATAATAAACAAAGGCAGCAATTAAACCACCAATCAGTAAAACTAGCAGCAATAATAGTAAATTACCCAACAACGGCGAATAGGACAACTGCCAATACAACCGGGAAAGAGAATCAATTAGCCATAGAGTTAAAGCCAAAATGACGATCAGACCAACAATTAGGGTGACAATGCGGGATAAAGGCATGAATGATCAGATATAGTACCTATCTATATATAGTAGTAAATAAAGAAGAACAGAATCGGCAGATTCAAAACCCTGCTCTATTATTTTATGGAGATGAGAAAGTACAAAGCAATAAAGTAATGTCCAATAATTTAACATTTTACCTTGAGGATTTGCCATCAAAGAAGCAAGTAATGGACAAGAAGCTATTAATATTTGGGATGAATGGCAACCCCATTTAATATTTATGGATATGCGAATGCCTGTGATGGATGGTTATGAAGCTACTAAATATATTAAATCCACAACTAAAGGCAATGCTACGGCGATAATTGCTTTAACTGCGAGTGTTTTAGAAGAAGAAAAGGCAATAGTTTTATCAGCAGGATGTGATGATTTTCTCCGAAAACCTTTTAAAGAAAAGACAATTTTTGAGGTTTTCCCTAAACATTTAGGAGTAAAATATATTTATGAAAAATTAGCCACAGGTGATGTAATTTCAGAGCAATCACCATTTATGCTATTATCTGTTGAATGGATATCAAGTTTGTCAGGCTTTTAAAGCCGATCCCGAACTTTGTGATCTTCCCATCCTTTTTATTAGTGCTTTAGATGAGACTTTTGATAAAATAAAAGCATTTCAAGTTGGTGGTGTTGACTATGTTACTAAACCTATTCAAATTGAAGAAGTTGTAGCACGAATAGATGCTCATTTAACTATTCAAAAACAACACAGAATTTTACAAGCTGAAATTGCCAATCGTCGCCGTTTTGATGATTATTTAACATTAGAATGGCAACGTCATCAACGAGAAAAAAATCTCCTGTCCCTCATTTTTATTGATATTGATTATTTTAAGCTATACAACGATAGTTATGGATACCAGGGCGGTGATGATTGTTTAATTAAAATGGCTCAAGCGATCGCTCAAACCATTAAACGCCCAACCGATTTATTAGCGCGTTATGGTGGTGAAGAATTTGCGGTTATTTTACCGAATACAGACAGTGAGGGCGCGTTAATTATTGCCGAGTCAATTAAAGAAGCGATCTTTAATCTGGCTATTCCTCACCAAAATTCTGATGTCAGCAGTAGCGTTACCTTGAGTATGGGAATTGCTAGTGAGATTCCCACAGGAGAGCAAAGTTTAGAAATTTTAATATCCCATGCTGATCAAGCTCTTTATACTGCAAAGAACCAGGGACGAAATCAGGCGATAGCGTTCGCGGTAGCGTCTCGAAAAGATAGCACTTCGTAGGAATCGCTATTTCCAAACAGCTAGAGATGAAACCATTTTAGTTAATCAAGAAGGTCTTCTAATAAGTAATTTACAAAGAGGAATCCTAAAAATTCTTATTCATCAACCAGAAATTATATCAACATGAGATCAACCAGACAAGCTACCCCAATAAATGGCTGAGTTAAAAACAGAGATAAATGAATTAGAAGTACATTTTAATAAAAATAATTAACCACATCTTATGCAAAAATGCTTTACCCTCAAGCCAATTACTCAATTCTGCTATAGTATTGATCATGAGAGACATTAAAAACAATAGGAAAAAAATTAATGGGACTGTTTGATCAAATTCTTGGTGCGGTTAGTAATTCCAGTCAACCAGGTGGTTTGGATAACTTAGTAAATATTGCCACCACAGTTAAACAATTAGGTAATGGCGTTGGTGCAGACTCTTCCACCATGCAATCAATTTTATCAGTAGTTGGTAAACAAGTACAATCATCTTTACAAGAAAAACAAGCTACTGACGGAAATGAAGCCGTACAAGATTTAGTCAATCAATTTGCCGGAACTTCAGCCGATTCCCAAGCCGTAGATACCTTATTTTCTCCCGATATGCAAGCAGAAGTAGCGGAAAATGCCGCCCAGGGTACTAGTTTAGATGCAAATACGATTCAACAATTATTACCATCTTTAGTGCCTTTAATCTTGAGTTTCTTGCAATCTGGTGGTAATCCATTGCTAAATAAATTTCTAGATGCTGACGGTGATGGTGATGTAGATATTGCGGATGCGATCAAATTAGCTAGTAAGTTTTTAAGAATTTAACCCCGACGAGAATTTTTGTCGCTGAGAATCCACTGACAAATGATAATTTTAAGAATTGTGAACAATTAGTAATTGAGTTTATGAACGCAGCCGACGATAAAACAATAGTCCGCGAATACTTCAACTCTACAGGCTTTGATCGGTGGCAACGCATCTATGGTGATGGAGAAGTCAACAAAGTCCAGCTAGATATTCGCACTGGACATCAGCAAACTGTGGATAATGTCATCGGCTGGTTAAAAGCTGACAACAATTTACCATCATTATCCATTTGTGATGCTGGATGTGGTGTAGGTAGTTTGAGTATTCCTCTGGCTATAGATGGTGCTAAAGTCTACGCCAGCGACATTTCCGCCAAAATGGTATCAGAAGCCCAGGATAGGGCAGTAAACGCTTTATCAAATACTGTCAATCCCGCTTTTGCGGTACAGGACTTAGAATCTTTGACGGGTAATTATCACACCGTTATCTGCTTGGATGTTCTGATTCATTACCCCCAGGAAAAAGCAGATGAAATGATCTCTCATCTGTGTTCTTTGGCAGAATCTAGAATTATTCTCAGTTTTGCCCCTAAAACCTGTTTTTTGACTATCCTCAAAAAAATCGGTAGTTTCTTCCCCGGACCGAGTAAAGCCACTCGCGCTTATTTGCATCGTGAAGCTAATGTAGTCAAGATCCTGCAAAAAAATGGCTTTTCAGTCCAAAGACAAGCAATGACTCGGACAAGCTTTTACTTTTCTAGCTTACTAGAAGCAACTCGAACATCTGCTTAAATAGCGGTGCAGAATAAATTGTACATTTAGGAGAGGGAACAGGAAACAGATAAGCGTTACAGAGATTTTTATTTCCAAAATATTCTAGGACTTCTAGGGACTTACGCATTCACAAAAAATATCAAATATACAGCAGAATTCAGGAGTCAGGAGTCAGGAGTCAGGAGTCGGGAGTCGGGAGTAAAACTGTCTTGGTGTCTGGCTTTGAATTAGATTCTGTATCTCATTGGTCTGCAATCTGCTGTATATGTATATGGCTGTAAAAACCATATTGACTTTAGGGTTCAAGCAAAAGCTAAACCCCTACCCCACAGTGGATTTATCGGGACTTGATTTTTAAGTTATTGAAATTTATTCCTAATAAGTGTAAGTATCATCAACGGAGTTTAAGAGCTTACAGCATTTCCCGGTGTTATGAGGTACAAAAACCCACCCCTAACCCCCTCCCCGCAAGCGATGAGGGGGCTAATATGTACCTCATAAGAGCAGAAACCGCTGTATCCTGTCTTCTTCCTAGCTTCATCTTATTTTGAATTAAACCAAATCCTCATATAATTATTTAACGCAATTATCACAATGTCCACAACGCCAATTAGCAGTTGTTGTTTCAAACCCAAACGCAGTTAATAAAAATTGCCAACGACATTTTTTAGTAGTGAGATATTCACTCATTTGTTTAGCAGCTTGTAATTGTGTAACTTGTGGATTTCCTGATTTTGAAGAAATAGCATAATGAAAAGGATCAAGCCATTCCAATTGTCCATTACTATGCAGAAGAGAAAGTGCCACAGCACTATTGGGAAATTCTTTAATTACAGTATTTATTTCTCCTTGGGTTGGTAATTGTTTCGCTAATTGTTGGGCTTTTTGTTGTTGCAATTTTATTTGTTCTGCAAAAAAATTTTGTCTTTGCTTATCTTCAGTATCTAAAAATCCCGTCGGTTCACTTATTAAAGTTAAAACATCCGCAGGTTTTCCATCTCTTCCAGCCCTCCCTATTTCTTGCACATATTCAGATAATAAATGTGGCGCATGAAAATGGACAACCCAGCGCACATCTGATTTATTTATCCCCATACCAAAAGCACAAGTACACACCACAAAAAGGATTTTTCCACCCAACCAACTAGCTTCAATATTGCGGCGTTCTGCTGGACTCAATCCCGCGTGATAACTAGCAGTATGAAAGCTATTTTCTATTAACCACTGGGTTAAATTTTCGCTATCTCTGCGAGTTCGCACATAAATTAAACCAACTTGATTTAGTCGTTTTTGAATAAACTTTAATAATTGTTGTTTTCTCCCTCTAGGACTCCAAGCAATGCGGACAAGAGGATTTAAATTTTCTCGATAGGGATTAATCTGAAAAATCTCAGGTTTGTCTAATTTTAAAACTGTGGAAATAATATTTTGAGCAACAGGATCAGCCGTTGCCGTAAAAGCTGCTATACTAATTTTTGTTCCCGGTGGTTTTGATTTAAGCAACGCTCCACGCACAGCCCCTAAACGCCGATAAGCTGGACGAAAAGTATCACCCCACTGCACTAAACAATGGGCTTCATCCAGAATTAAACCATTAATTTGTAATTGAGGGTCACACAACTTTTTCCACACTGCTGGACTGAGTAAGGTTTCTGGTGATAGATACAATAATCTTAATTGCTGTTTTTCCAAAGCTTGCAAGGTTGCATTGCGTTGAGATGCAGTTAATTCACTATGTAAAAGTGCTGCTTTTTGTGATAGTTGCCGTAATTCCGCAACTTGGTTTTCCATTAGTGCCACCAAAGGAGAAACTATTAAAGTCAATCCTGTTTTTAAGAGGGCGGGAATTTGAAAACAAATTGACTTTCCCCCACCAGTGGGCATAATAATTAGAGCATCTTTTTGTGATATTAAACAGTTAACAATTTCTTTTTGAGGAGGACGAAAATCGTCATATCCCCAAATTGCCTTTAATGCTGCGCGAACATCTTGCCAAGATTGTGTTACTGGGAGATTCATTTTTTTACCACAAAAGCATAAAGAACGATAAAGGGAAAAGAAAATAAAGGAAATATTTGTCTTTACTTTTCCCAATTACCAATTACCAATTACCAATTACCAATTAGTTCTTGATCATTCCATTCCAAAGTATCACCAATGTTTTCCCCATTATGGTAAGCGGCCAGTAATACCTCGCAGGTTTTACCATAGGATATCGCACCAGTGGCATCAAGAGCGATCGCTCCAAAATCCCGATTATTCTTCTTTGCTTCTGTAAATGATCGCTGCATAGCCTCCTGTAGTGACATTCCATCAGTAACACGCACTACAACCTTAGCGGCTAAACACTCATCAATAATATCTTCCCCAATCCCCGTACAACTCACCGCCGCCTGACTAGTCGCATAATTACCCGCTGGCATAGCTGAATCACTAACTCGCCCAATGCGTTCAAAGCCTTTACCTCCAGTAGAAGTACCAGCAGCTAATTTACCATAGCCATCTAAAGCCACAACACCAATAGTTCCCCTACCAGCACTTTCTGCCATTTCTGGTTCTGCTACTACCCCAGCCATGGTTCTTTTAAAGTTATCCTGGCGTTCTAGAGTCCACTCTTTCAAGCGCAAATCAGTTAAACCATTATAAATAGGCAGTTGTAACTCCCGCGCCAACTCAGCCGCACCATAATCGGATAAAACCCGATCATCAGCATCTTGTAAAAACAGCGCCATTTCAATCGGATTCTTCACCCGTGACACATTAATTACACCACTAAACCGCCCAGTCGTCCCATCCATAATGGAAGCGCTCATGCGGATTTGTCCATCTGATTGCAGTACAGAACCAGTACCAGCATTAAACCGAGGTTCATCTTCCAACATTTGACAACCCCGAACTACAGCCTCAGTCGCACTTGCACCCGTCAGCAAAAGAGCATAAACTTCCGCAACAATCTGAGACAGAGAGTTGCGGACTGCTATTAATCCTCCCTTACCTTGGAGAGAACTACCAGCACCACCATGAATAATTAATTTAGGTTGCATTTGTAAAATCATTTATTTTCTTCGTAGGGGCGCAGGGCCTGCGCCCATATATTTATTGGTTGGTCTAACTCTCATTTTTAGCCTGAGAACGACGACGACGGCAACGTTCTGAACAATATTTCACTTCATCCCAACAATCTTGCCATTTTTTGCGCCAACTAAATGGACGCTGACAGACTACACAGATTTTTTCCGGTAAATCAGATTTAGAACGAATACGCCCCATAATAATCAATTCAAAATTAAAAAAATCACCAATGAGTGATTAAGTGCTTACCAATGGATTAGATGCTAAAGGTAATAATAAGCGAGTAACAACTTTTTGATTTGGTGACTGATATATATCTAATTCTCCACCCAATTGCTGCATCATATTTTCGCAAATTACTAAATGTAAACCGGGAGGTTTGTTGAGGTTAGGAGTAAAAAGTGGATCTATATCTGGAGATTGATTTAGTTCTGCTAATAACTGTGGTTCAATAATACCATGATCTGTAATCAAAACTTCTAAATAATTATTATCTAAGAGGATGTTTGAAAAGTTTTTAATGTATAAACTGACCCCTCTCCAAACCTCTCCCCTTGCAGGGGAGAGGTTTTAAAACCCCCATTCCCTTGTAGGGAAGGGGGCAGGGGGGTTAGGTTTTTGGAGATTATGGGTTCATATAATACTTTTCAAACAACCTCTAATCATACCTGTCATCGAATTAGCCGTGTAGTCTAATTGTTGTAACAGCAGTTTATAGCGTATTTGAGTTAGTTCATTAATCGGTATACCTAAATCACGGATTTGTCTAACTACAAGTGTGGACATTCTCTGAATTTATTGAATACGACTATGTTTGTACCAATTGAGATTGCGTAAATTTTCAGTAGTAGATTCTAGTTCTTGAATAATTTGCTGTTGACTTTGCCACATTTGTGAACCTAATAGCACTAAACCTAAACAGGTTTTTTTATAATAAATTGGTAAGAGAATAGAGAATAGTTCCTTGAATGTTATATTTGATAGCGACTTCTTGCCATTCAGATACCCGAAATTCCTCCTGTAAATTTGCTATATTCACAGGGCATAATTGCGTGACTACTTGTTCTAAAATACTTTCACGTTTAATGAAAATGGATTTTTCTAAATAACTTTTGTCTCCGTCGGGAGTCAATCCTCCTTTCCCCTGCAAAGTTTTATTACTCTCATGATAAAGAGCAATCCAGATAAATGGGTAATCAAAGGATTCTTGAAAATAACCAATAGTCGTTTTAATCAGTGAGTCAACGCTATCATCTTTTCTCAAATTCTGGAGAACTTACCCCAAAGATATAATTTGTTGTTCAGCACCTTGAAGTTTATTTTGCTGACCATTTTGATCATCGTTTGCCATAGGTTATAGTAGTATATATGGTGATGCCCGGTGAATATTCCTGATGGATGTTATTTCTGGTATCTGTTAATATTTGATAAATGTTACCCTAAATTGGATACTTATAAATCATTAGTTGGTCATATTTTATTTACTCTGGTGAAAACCGAACCGGAGTGGTTGCACAAACAAACCATCGGTAGTCTAAACTGGCTGTCAAAAACCAGTTATTATTCTTCTACTAGCTGGTTAAATAACCTCTTTCAGCAATATCTATGTCTAAATGATCCACGATTAGAACAAACTATACTGGGAATGAAATTCCCCAATCCCCTGGGGTTAGCGGCTGGGTTTGACAAAGATGGTATTGCTGCTAATATCTGGCATAATTTTGGTTTTGGGTTTGCTGAATTGGGTACTGTTACTTATCATCCACAACCGGGAAATCCCCCTCCCCGGTTATTTCGGTTGCCTTTAGATCAAGCGGCACTTAACAGAATGGGTTTTAATAATGCTGGTGCTGTCGCTATGGCTGCAAGACTGAATGAGGTTAAAGAAAAGTCGAATTATCCAGTACCCATACCTATAGGTATAAATTTGGGTAAATCCAAGATCACACCTTTAGAATTAGCAGCCCAGGATTATCTGGAGAGTTTTCGATTACTGAAGGATTTGGGTGATTATTTTGTAGTTAATGTTTCCTCTCCCAATACTCCAGGATTGCGATCGCTCCAAGATGCTACCATGCTAAGTCAAATATTAGATATGTTACAGCAAGATAATAACGCAAAAAAACCTATATTTGTGAAAATAGCCCCCGATTTAGAATGGGAGGCCATCTATGACATTATTAATCTGGCAAAAACCTACCAAATTGCTGGTCTAATTGCTACTAATACCACCATCAGCCGAGAAGGACTCAAAACCCAAATAATTGAAAAAACTGGTAAATCCCCCCAAGAGGAAGCGGGAGGAATTAGCGGAAAACCAGTGCGCGATCGCTCTACCGAAATAATTCGTTACATTTACCAACAAACCCAAGGACAAATGCCCATTATTGGTGTAGGTGGTATTTTTACTGCTGAGGATGCTTGGGAAAAAATCACAGCCGGAGCTTGTCTGGTTCAAACTTATACAGGCTGGATATATGAAGGACCCATGATGGTACGCCGCATTCTCACTGGTTTATTAACCAAATTAGAAACAAACGGACTAGCATCCATCAGTCAAGCGATTGGAATTAGTCCGTAGGGGCGCAGGGCCTGCGCCCAGTCATTAGTCAGTGGTAAAACCATTCCCTATTCCCTATTCCCTATTCCCTATTCCCTATTCCCTATTCCCTATTCCCTATTCCCT
>JBAXRM010000074.1:0-20480 GCA_037131225.1 Nostocales cyanobacterium ELA583
TCGATTTGGTCTGATGAGTGGTGTGATTGTTGAAGCGATTGTTGTCACAATTTTTGCCCGTCGTTCAGGTGCAACATTACCACCGGAAACAGTTACACAACCTAATTTACCCAGCAATTTAGCACAGGTATGGAAATTCTATTTACCCTTAGCTAATTCTATGATGGTGGTATGGGGTGGTAGAACCATATTAATTAGTATTCTTGCCCGCGCTCAAGATGCTACAATTGCCATTGCTGCTTGGTCTGCGGCGTGGGGTTTAGTGTTAGTAATAGCCAATTCTACCCGCATGGTACAGCAAATGGTGATTAAATATCGTCATCAAGTCAGCGATAAGCAACTATTAATCTTCGCTGTAAGTGTGGGTGCAGCTTGTTCTACTTTATTATTATTAATGAGTATAACACCCATAGGCGATAGCATTGTGCAAAGTTTTATTGGTAATGATCTTACCTTAGCTAACAGCATTAAACCAGTGCTTTTAATCTGTACAATTGTGCCATTATTTGTAGCTTTACAAAATGCCACTCAGGGGTTTTTAGTCAGCGAAAATCGGACAGGTCATGTTAATCTATCTACCTGGTTAGGAACTGGAACTTTATTAATAATTGCCAGTTTAGCTATTAATAAAGGCATGAATGGGGCAACTGCTGCCGCTATGGCTATGATTACATCTATGTTAGTAGAAATTATCTCTTTACTGGGGAAACGAGCGGCAGAATCAGCGTAAATGTACTACCATGATCAATCTGACTTTGTACTTCTAATTTGCCTTTGTGAGTTTGGGTAATGGCTAAAGCTATGGCTAAACCTAACCCCGAACCGCCACTATTTCGAGAACGATCTGTATTGACTCGATAAAAACGATCAAAAATGTGGGGAATATCATCAGCAGGAATACCAAAACCTGTATCTTTAATAGTTATTATACCCTGATGATCATTGGTTGCGAGATTAATTTTAACTTCTCCACCAACGGGCGTATATTTAATACCATTGCTAACTAAATTTAATAATAACCGATAAATTTGATTTTCATTACCTTGAATATAAAAACAAGCTTGATCAGGAATATGACTAGATAATAAAACTTGTGCAGTCATAGCCATTGGAATTAATTCTTCTTCTACATCTGCAACTAAATCATTTAAACAAATTTCTTGCCATTTTTCTTGTTGTAATTGACTTTCTAACCTAGATAGTAATAATAAATCCTGGGTTAATGTGACTAATCTTTTTATTTGTCTTTCTAATGCTTGTTTAGTTTCTTGTTGAATAGAATTTGTTTCAACAATTGTTTGTAAAGATGTAATAGGAGTTCTTAATTCATGTGCTGCATCAGCCGTAAACTTTTGTAATTGCTGGTATGATTTTTCAATTGGCCGCATAGCTAAACCTGCTAACCACCAACCCGCACTACCAATAATGATCATAGAACAGGGAACACCCAATCCTAATAACCAATGTAAACTATTCATATAATCATTTAATTTTTGTATAGATCGCCCTACTTGCAAATAACCCCACAATTGATCATTTTTGATTTTCAAGGGCATTAAATGTAAATGATATAGTTCACCATTGCGATTTTTGATATCATAGGAATGATGGAGGTTAATATTATCAGGAAATTCATCTGGATGATTACCAATTGCTGCAATTGTTTTTCCTGATGGTGTTAAAAATCTCAGATAATATCCTTCTGCTAATAAACCCAGTAAATCTGATTCTGATTTGATTGGTAAACAAATTTGTTTTTTAAAACAAATTCCTGGTAAAGATTTCTGAGTGTTAATAGATAACTCTCCAGGAATTTTTAACTCTGATTTCAGTTGATCCTCAAATACCTTACCAAAAATTTCTAATTCTCGATCAATTGTGCGAGTAAAAGCCTTTACCATAACAAGATGAGCAATACAACCACATATTAATAAAGTTAAACCCATGACACCACCATAGGTAAATGCTAACTTTAAACGAGAATTATTGAAGAGTGAATTATTAGGTATCTTACCTATCTTCCTCTTTCCTTCCTTCGTGTCCTGTCCTGCGGAACGCTTCGCTAACGCGTCTTCGTGGTTCATTTAATTAGTAATTATGTAGAGTGCATGAATAACATCTAACGCACCAATATTAAATATTATTCACAAAAGCGATAACCTAAACCGCGAATAGTTTCAATAGTTTTAGGATAACCACATTCTGATAACTTACGCCTTAATAATCTCACTTGTGCAGCAACAACATTACTCACAGTATCACTTTCAAAATCCCACAGTCTGGCGCGAATTTGCTCATGGGTTAATATTTGTTGAGGATACTGCATGAAATATTCTAAAAGTTGAAATTCTTTAGCTGTGAGAATAATCGGTGGAGAATTTTCTAACTCTAAATTTACAACTGAAAAATTCCCATAATCTAACATTAAACCACCAACTTCTAATTGTGGTGGTTGGAAATTTGGCACTCTCCTTTGTAATGCTCTTACCCTTGCTAATAATTCTTCCATACTAAAGGGTTTAACTAAATAATCATCTGCTCCCGCATCTAAACCCGTAACACGATCATTCATACTATCTCTAGCTGTTAATAGCATAACTGGTAATGAGTTTTTCCGCGCTCTTAATCTTTTACATAATTCCAATCCTGACAACGTTGGTAACATCCAATCTAAAATGGCAATTTCATACCTTGATGGTACTGCATTCAAATAATTCCATGCTGTTTCTCCATCTTCAACTAAATCTACTATATAATCACGTTTAGTCAGAGCATTATGAATGCTAATCCCTAAATCATGTTCATCTTCAACTAATAACAAACGCATTTTTTTTAATATGGAAATTAAATACAGCGGTTCTTTATTGAGTGAGGTACAAGAACCCCACCCCCAACCCCCTCCCCGCAAGCGAGGAGGGGGCTATGATATACCTCATAACAGCAGGAAGTGCTGTATTTGTAGTGGGCATTGCCCACCAAAAATCTAAAGTGGTTTCGAGTTATACCAAGTCTGATACCATTGTTCCATCTGCTTTATTTCCGCAGTTTGATTTTTAATGATAGACTTAGCTAAATTACGGATTTCTGGTTTGGTGGTTTTTTTAGCAATCATCTCTGACATCTTTACAGCACTTTGATGATGAGGAATCATCTGCCGGATAAATTCTTTGTCAAAATCTGGGGCATTTTTTAGTGTTTCTAAATCCATATTCATGCACTTCATATTCCCATTCATGGGCATTTTCATCATGTCTGGATTCATTTTTTGACACATATTTTCCTGGCTTGACATCATTCCTTCATGAGTCATAGCTATTGTAGGTACATCTTTTCCGTACCATTTTTTGTACCAAGTTTGCATTTGCTCAATTTCGCGTTTTTGGTCTTTTTTAATGGCAATTGCTAGGTTCTTAATTTCTGGACGTTTAGCTTGATTTAATGCTAAGTCAGCCATTTCCACAGCACTTTGATGATGGGGAATCATCATTTCTATAAAATGCTGATTTGTGTGAGTCATTATCCCTTTTTGGGGAGGATTTGTTTTTGGAGATGGATGATGAGAATTGTGTTCAGAATTAGGATTTTGGCCTTGTGTACTATTAATGATTAATAATCCACTAATAGCACTACTACTCACTAACCCAATTAGTCCATAAATCAAATTTTTGCTTTTCATAATTTCACCTATTTGAGAGTATGAATATCTAATAATAAACTTTATTAAACCTAAGTGATAAAGCAACCCAACCTACGAATCCAGGCTTTTTTCAATTTAGCTAAGGTATTTTTTTAGTTATTTGTTTAACGATAATTCTAGTTTTTCATGGAAATATGAAATCAAGATGAAATGTGCTGTTACCTTAACATTTCTTAATATTAGGTTTGAATTATTAAAATATGGGTTTTCACTTCATTAGCAGTAACTGCGAAGGTTCTAGCTGCACATACCAAGGAAAAGGTTGATCTTGAATATTTACCCATTTTTCTTTATAAATTTCCCCTTGTAAGTGGTAATCATGGGGATGATTCCCAACAGAATGTAGTTTGATAAATACTGTCATCCGGTGCGGTGTTTCACTAGTACGCACTAAATAACAGGGAAAGGTATTTACTTGATCAGGATCTTTGGTAAAAATTAAATGATGAGCGCGAATACCAACATGAGATAATTCTGAAGGAATTTTTTCTCTTACTTGCAGAGTACAACCCCAATCAATTGCTTCTATCTGTTGGGGAGATAAAGGATTAGCACGAGAAAAGTTTTTACAACCAGTAAGTTGAGCGACATTCATACTTGCAGGATGTTGAAAAATCTCATATTTAGAACCATGATGAGCTTCTTTTCCCTGTTCTAATACTAACAGATTGGGACATAGCCGATAGGCTTCTTCCATATTATGAGTCACAAACAAAGTAACACCGGAATAATCACAGAGAATTTCTGTAACTTGTTGTTCTAATTGACTGCGGAGGTGTGTATCCAAAGCAGAAAATGGTTCATCTAAAAGTAATGCTTCTGGTTTGCTGGCTAAAGCCCTAGCTAATGCTACCCGTTGTTGTTGTCCCCCGGAAAGTTGGTGCGGATAGCGATCGCCAAATCCTTGTAAGTGCATAGCTATTAATTGCTTTTCTACTTCCTCTTTAACATTTACAGATTTGGGTATACCAAAAGCGATATTTTCCGCCACAGTAATATGTGGAAATAAAGCATAGTTTTGGAATAAAAAACCAATTCGGCGTTGATGAATAGGCAAATTTATTTTCTTTTCTGAGTCAAACAATACCCGATCATTTAGAACTATTCGTCCTTTATTTGGTGTTTCTATTCCAGAAATACAACGCAAAATCATACTTTTTCCTGCCCCAGAACCTCCCAATAATCCCAAGGGTTGATCATCAGTATTAAAGCCAACTTGTAAATGAAAATTAGCTAATCTTTTTTCAATATTTAAAAATAAGCCAGATGGACAGAAATCTATTAATAAAGAAGAAGATTTATTTTCTAATTCTATTTGCCTAATTGTTGTTTTTGTGGATTTTGGTTTATATTGAAGTTCTTGCCAAAAATTAGCTAGAATAATTCCTGAAAGGGAAATGATCATAATAGTAATTGACCAAAACCAAGCTTCATTAATTGCTCCAGCTTCCACAGCAAAATATATGGCCATGGGAATTGTTTGTGTTTGTCCAGGAATATTACCTGCTAACATTAAAGTTGCCCCAAATTCACCCAAAGCCCGCGCAAACGCTAAGGTAGTGGCAGCTATAATTCCCGGAAATGCTAGGGGTAAACTAATCCGCCAAAAAATAGTTAATTCTTTAGCACCCAAAGTTCTGGCTACTCGCAGAAGATTGGCATCAATTTGACTAAAAGCTCCCAAGGCAGTTTTATACATTAATGGGAATGAAACTACTGTAGCAGCGATCGCTGCACCATACCAAGTAAAAACAATTGTCGTATCAAATCGTTCTAGCAGTTTACCAACTGGACCATTTTTCCCAAAAAATAGCAGTAGTAAAAACCCAACTACAGTAGGTGGTAAAAGCAAGGGTGCAACAAATATTCCCTCAATTAAAGATTTACCTTTACCGCGATATCCCAACATCCAATAAGCAGCAGATATCCCCAAAAAGAAAGTGATAAAGGTTGCTAATAAAGCCGTTTTCAACGATATCCAAAGAGGTGATAAATCTTGTGGCATAGTTTTTTAGATAAATGGTATAAATCTGAATTTTCTATTTAAAAATAACTAATTTAGGCGTTGCATAATGGCGGTATGAATTTTGTTATGCCTTCGGCACGCTTCGCGAACGCGCAAAGTCGCAAAGGAGCAAAGACGCAAAGTTTTAGATTTTGAGTTTTCTAATTTTATACCTCAATTCAGCAAGTCCCTAATTTATTCCTGCATGATTCAAAAATGCAGGAATATTGAAGCTGGAAAAAAGTATTTAATTCCACCTGTAACTAAGGCAGAATAAACCCATATTTCTTAAATACCATCTTAGCTTGATCACTAGATAAAAATTGAGAAAATTCTTTAGCAGCATTAATATTTTTACTGCGTTTAACAACTGCTAAGGGATAAATAATAGGAGAGTGGTATTTTTCATCGGCTGTCACTACGATTTTTACCTGATTAGATATTTTCGCATCAGTTATATAAACTAAACCCGCATCAGCATTACCACTTTCTACAGATGCTAAAACTTGACGCACGTTGTTAGCAAAAACCAGTTTTGATTTAACTTCTGTCCAAATTTTCAATTTTTCCAATACTTGTTGCGCGTATTGTCCTGCGGGGACACTTCTCGGTTCACCAATAGCGATTTTTTTAACTTTGGCATCTTTAAGACTATAAAAACTAGTGATACCCCCAACATTTTTAGGTACTACTAAAACTAGCCTGTTTTTAGCAATGATGTTCCGAGTTCCTGCAACTAAAAATCCTTTTTGTTCTAAAGCATCTACTTGTTTTTTAGCCGCAGAGATAAAAATATCCGCCGGCGCACCTTGTTCGATTTGTTGCTGTAATGCACCGGAACTACCAAAGTTATAACTAATATTGACGTTGGATTTACTTTGTTGGTAGAGAGGTTTAATTTCTTCTAGTGCCTCTTTTAAACTAGCAGCGGCGGATATAAGTAAGCTGGTATTGGATTGTGCTACCACCGGGGAAGAAGTCAGAATTGGTAAGCCAATTGCTAGTAATAAAGTCGCTAATGCGGTGGTTATTAAGACTAGTAATTTTCTTCTTTTCATTGGTAAACTGGATTGAGGAAAATTTTTATTCATGGAATTGACACCAAGATTACTATAATTTTTACCAATTTTATTGGTAATGTTTTCAAAAAATTAACCTATTTTTAAATGATTTACCTTATATGCTCTATCTAAATTGTATTTAAAGTTACTTTTCGCAAAAATATAGCTACCAACTTAATTGGTAGCTATTCTGCTCTAAAATTTTATAGAACTTCTACCTTTTTACATCACCCAAAGAATAGGGAAAGGGGGAAATAATTCAAGTATGAAATACGACTGTAAGCAAAGGAAGAAACGCTAAGAGAAAAATATACCAAGATTGCAATTGCTTTTCTAATATTGGTTCAGAGGGTGTTAATAAAGCTTCTATTCTTTGTTCCAAGCGATCGCCTGTACCCAAAGCAGCACAGCAAATATCTGATGTCATGGAGTTGTTACTAACTACCAAAAGCAAAGATTCTGCTAATACTAAAGGATCTACTTGAGATGCAGCGTAACTATCAGCCCGTAATTCTCGCAAAACTAACAATTCTTGCCATAAAGGTTCTGTATTTGGCAACCAAGCGGTGCAAGAACGCATCCAACCCAGCCAAAAAAACCAGAATGTATCCCTATAATGATAATGCCCTTGTTCATGTGCTAAAACACTTTCTAGATGGACTGGAGAGAGGGTTTTTAGTAGTCCTTGACTAACGACTAATTCAGGTTGCCAAAAACCCATTTGTCCGGCAAATAAAGCTTCTGTTTGTAGAAGTCGGGCTTGTTTACCAGCTAGATTTATTTGGGGACATTCATGGGCAGATTTAATGGATTTCCAGCCCTGAAAAGCCAGTTTAATCCCTAAGATATTAAAAAATCCTAAGAAAATTAATGCTAGGAGATAGCTAAAAGATTCAGTATACATTCCGCCCATTTTTCCCTGTGTACCCATGCAGACTACAGAGGTGACTGTCATGAATATGAGTAAGGGGGGAAAGAGGAATAAAAATAGGGTTTTTTGCCATCGTAAATGCCAATTTCCTGCGGTTATACTACCAAAGAATCGTAACCAGCAAGCGATGATTACAGCGGTAAAAATCATGAGTAGATGCATAATTCTATTTTTCTCCTCTGGCTTCCCGTGCGGCTTGAATGCGTTTAGCGATCGCACTTATTTGATCACTAGCCGCTTGATCTAAACTATCAGCAAATGCCGCAATTACATCAGGATTTCCTACTGCTAAAAAACGTTGTAGTTGATCATGTGCTTTAATCACATCTGCTTGTTGCTTTGTTAACAATGGCCGCCAATAAAAGGCTTTCCTGTGTTTATCACAAGCTAACCAACCTTTTTCCGTGAGACGACGGAGAACGGTGGTAACAGAAGTATAAGCTAATTCGCGGTTAGGATCAGCCAGAATGCGATCGTGGACATCTTTGACGGTAGCTGAACTCAGTTCCCAGACAATACTGAGGATTTCGGCTTCTAGGGGACCGACGGACATTTGTTTAGGACGATAATCTGGTAATGGAGCCATATTGATGATTTTGCTGGGATGTTCTTTCTATTTTTACATTTTTTATCTCACCCAGAGGCACAAAGAGATTAAAATTTAGATAACAGAAGGGAGATAAAGCAATGATACAGACACAGATTGCAGTATCTTTATATGAGCAAGATTATGTACTCTGGATTGAAGATATCGTCCAAAAGTTACGAACCAGGGATATAGATGGGCTGGATTTTGATAATCTCATTGAGGAGATAGAAAGTTTGGGGCGCTCAGACAAACGTGAATTGGAAAGTAGACTCAGGGAACTTTTGGAACATATTCTTAAACGGAATTATGTAAATATGCCTAATTGTTATCGTGGTTGGGTAGAATTAATCATTAAACAAAGGATTGGAATTAGAGATTTACTCAAGGATTGACCCAGCCTTAAGCCTTATTTTAGCAAAGTGTTTGATGCAGCTTACGAAGATACCCTCAAAATTGTGCGTAGAGGTTATCCACAGTGCAAGTTTCCTGATACACGGCCATTTAGTCGTGATATTGAAGCGATGCTAAATGTAGATTTTTGGTAATAGATGCACCTGTATTTTACATAAGTTCTGAGATAAATAGCAATACCTTAGCCTTGGAGATAGCGATCGCTTACTGTGGTCAATTAAATCCATGTTGATAATTTGGAGGTTATATGTTTACATTTTTTTTCACGCAGAGGCGCAGAGGCACAGAGAGATTATCTCATTACTGTTAATTGCATTTTTTTGGTGTTAATAATTCTAAGTTATTTTCTAAAATTGTCCCTTTTAAGTTTGCTCCCTGAAAGTTTGTACCTCTAATATTCGTACCTTGCAAATTTGCACCTGCTAAATTCGCACCTTTTAAATTTGCCCAAGTTAAATCCGCATCTGTTAAATTTGCTTGAGTTAAATTAGCTTTGGATAAAAATGCGTTTCCTAGATGAGCTTTAGTTAAATTAGCTTTGGATAGGTTAGCTTCATAAAGTTGAGCAGTCATTAATTCTGCTTCATATAGATTCGCTTCACTCAAGTTAGCAGTAATTAAATTGGCTGCAATTAAACTTGCAAAACTGAGATTACTACGAATTAGTTGCGCTGCTGCTACATCGGCATCTTTTAAATTAGCATTTTGGAAATCTGTACCAATTAAATTTGCATTAGTAATCACAGCATTTTCCAGATTTGCACCACTAAAATCAGCACCAATAAAATTTCCAAAACTTAAATTAGCTTGTGTTAAGATTGCACCAATTAAATTAGCAATACTCAAGTTAGCTTGACTCAGGTTAGCTTCAATTAATTTAGCTTGATAAAAAATAGCATTACTGAGGTTAGCATCACTGAAATTAGTTCGCACTAATAAAGCGTGAGCTAAATTAACTTTATTCAAATTTACTCCTTGAAGATTTGCCCCTCGGAGGTTTTCTCCTAGTAGATTGGCACTACTAAGATCAATTTCAATTTGGGGATTTTGCTTTCTCCATTCTATCCAAGTAACCGCACCTGCTCGCAGTAAATTAAGATGTTGTTGATTTGCCATATTTTACTCCTTTATTCGTTCCGCTTACCTTGAAGATTTTCCCTTCCTGGTGAATTTTCAATTGCTGCTAAAGCTCCTGCTGCTCCGGCTAAAATATCCTGTTCTGAACCACCTAAATAAAGTCGGCCAAAACTACCTACGGCTTGAACTTCGAGAATATTAATTTGCGCGGCTTTTTCAGCTTCGTTAGCTGCTAATGCAGCATAAGCGGCTGGTTCAACTTCTAATACATATAACGTTTCTCCTGCTAATAAAAGTTGTCCCCGACGACTACGGTTAATTAATTGGGTTTGGTAAGCGTCAATGTTGCGGATAATTTGGCTGGAAACTACACGGGGTTTAATACATTCTTCTTTTTTGACTTCCAGAAATGCCAAAATCGCATCTCCAGCGGCTCGCGTTTCTCCTTGAGAACCAGAATGTACTTCTAAAAGTCCGTATAATCGTTCTACTATTTGCACTCCAGGACGGACAGAAGCGGATTTTAAGGCTACGTCCGTAATTTTGTTAATTTCTATACCAGGGGAAATTTCAATCCATAGGGAGGTGTCCCCTGGTAATGGTAAGAAACCCTGGAATACTGTTCCCATGTATGCGGCGTGTTGAGGTTGCAGGTTGTCTAGAAATACGAAACTGCGTAGTTCTATGCCCAAGGTCTTAATTCTCCAGTCATGAGGGTAAACGTCTGTTATTGCAATATATGAGTTTACCGTTAAAGTGGACTGGTTTGCTAATTGGTGATAATTAATTCCTCTGCTGGAGGATGTTTTATTTATAAGTATTAATATGAAACAAGTCAACCTCAAAGCAAAAATATTTTGGATTAGATATTTTAGATGCACCAAAGGGTTTTATTTTTCTAGGACTTTGATGAGATAACGACATCTTTGATTTTTCGCTTTTTCAAAAAATTTGACATAAATGGCCGCTCAAAGAATAAGTAAAAACAGTAAGCGATAATGAGTGATATTAGCGTACCTAGTAAATAACATCCTGCGGCAAACATATCTGGTGAGATTGGTAGGTAAAAGAGGAAGTAACGGACAAAAACTAAAACTGGTCCATGAGTGAGATAGAGACTATAGGAAAATGTTCCCAGGGCGATCGCTAAAGGATGTTGTAAGATCCGTAGGACTAAAGATGGTTTTTTGTCCTCTATTATTGACTTGGTTAAGAAAATAACTAGACAGGCAAATCCTAAACTGACGAAAGTTTGATTAATCCATATATGCAGTCCTAGTCGTCGCCATTCAGTGATGACAGCCATACAGGTAAAGATAATGGACAACCAACCCCAAGGTAAAGAATTTCTGATAGCTACTAAGTTGGGTTTTTGGGAAAATCCAATATCTGCTGCTGCCATTCCTAAACAGAATATACATAAAAACCAAGGATTGGCTGATTCAAATAATCCATTCAACAAATATACAGGAGTTAAACCAATTAAAAAGGTAATAATGACAACCCCAGATAATCCCAACCGTCGCCATATAGGTAACAACAATAGCGGAAATAAAAAGTATATTTGCCATTCTGTTGCTATAGTCCACATAGGTGGGTTAATAGTCAGATATGAGTTACTGTCAAGATTATGAACTAGGAGTATTTTAAGCAAGACATCCATCAGAGAAAATCTGGGAGAAAATGCTCCTAGTCCTGCTTCTGCATTCCATTGAAAATCAGTAAATTTTTCCAAACCCAAGATAATTGCTGTTAATAGTAAACAGATCAACAGTGTTATATAGTAGGGTGGTAAAATTCGCCTCGCTCGCTTCTTAATATAATTCATGAAACTTCCTGATAACTGACCATTTTCGGAACGCGCTACTGGCAGCATCAAAACATAACCAGAAAGAACAATGAAAATGACAACACTAAATGCACCATATTTCATTATTTCTCCAAATAATGACCACAGTATAGGCAATTGCCCTCCAATTGATGGTTCAATATGTACGAGGACAATATATAAAGATGCTAATCCCCTTAATCCATCTAAATAAGGAAGATGAAGTCTCTTTTCGACAGATTTTTCGATTATTGTAGTCATTCAACTAATCTCTTTTGATATTTTTGTGCAGACAATTTCTTCTGAATTTACATTTTGGAATTGCAAATTATAAACAAGAAATATAATATAAATTTTTTCAAGTATTTGCAAAACCCACGTCAACTTTATGATTTACGCAAAAGTCAATAAAACTTATTTATGCACTCTTTGGGTGAAATGCCTTAAAAGTTACAGAAATAATGTCTTTCTACCATTTTAAAATGGTATTACAAAATAAATATCAAGTAATAGTAAAGTTTAAACATAAATTATGAAGATTTAAAAGTAAACTTAGTTTTATTGCTGTAGTTTATGATTTTGTAGTCCAATTTACAGCAAATTGTCATCAAATCCGGAACAAGAACCCCACCCCCAACCCCCCCAACCCCCTCCAGTATCAAAAGCTTATCCTTTTCTTCCCCCCGCTGCGGGGGGATTTAGGGGGGTGCGATGAGGGGGCTAAGATGTACCTTATATGATTGGAAATCGCTGTAATTTAATTTAAAGTAAAAACTGTATCTATTCCTACAACTTTAATTTTCCGAAATATAGTTTTTATTACAGCTTTAAAAAAGAATACTAGCGAGAATGGTGGCAGAAGAAATGATTGTTTATTTATTTACTCTCAGACATAATGGTAGCTATTTCAGAAAATATTCAGAACCGATTAACTATACAAACTGTAGAAATTGCCCCTAACACCACCGCGATTCGTTCTCTTGATTGGGATCGGGATCGTTTTGATATTGAATTTGGTTTACAAAATGGTACAACCTATAATTCATATTTAATTAGAGGTGAACAAACAGTTTTAATTGATACTTCTCATCAAAAATTTCGTGACCTGTATTTAGAGACTCTCAAGGGTTTAGTTAATCCTAAAAGTATTGATTATATAATTGTTAGCCATACTGAACCTGATCATAGTGGCTTGGTAGAAGATGTTTTACAGTTAGCACCAAGAGCCACAGTTTTAGCTTCCAAAGTAGCTTTGCAATTTTTAGAAGGTTTGGTGCATGAACCTTTTTCTAAGCGCATTGTCAAAAGTGGCGATCGCATAAAAATTGGTAAAGAACATGAAATGGAATTTGTCAGTGCGCCAAATTTACACTGGCCTGATACTATTTTCAGTTTTGATCGCAAAACCCAGATTCTCTACACTTGTGATGCGTTCGGAATGCACTTTTGTGATGATCGCACTTTCGACGAAGACTTAGAAGCAATTGAAGCTGATTTTCGCTTTTATTATGATTGTTTAATGGGGCCAAATGCTCGTTCTTTGCTGAATGCAATGAAGAGAATGGGTGAACTTGGCGAAATTAAAATTATTGCCAATGGACACGGACCATTACTGCATCATAATCTTGATGTTCTCAGAGAATGTTATCATAATTGGAGTCAAAAACAAGCGAAAACAGAAACTACTGTGGGTTTGTTTTATGTCTCTGGTTATGGACATAGCGATAAATTAGGACACGCAATTGGTGATGGTTTGCAAAAAGCTGGTGTTGGTGTAGAAGTATTAGATCTTAGCACCGCAGACAGCCAAGAAATTCAAGAATTAGCCGGGAGAGCATCTGGTTTAATTGTGGGGATGCCTTCGACAAGTGCAATTAAAGCTCAAGCCGGAATTAGTTCTTTATTAGCAGTAGCCAAAAACAAACAAGTAGTTGGTTTATTTGAATCCTATGGTGGAGATGATGAACCTATTGATACTCTCAGACGAAAATTTATTGACTTAGGTATTAAGGAAGCTTTTCCAGCTATTCGCATTAAAAATACTCCCACAGAATCTACCTATCAACAATTTATAGAAGCTGGAAATGGCTTAGGACAATTATTAGTCCGAGAACGCAATATTAAACAAATCAAATCTCTCGACGTGAATATGGAAAAAGCGTTGGGAAGAATTAGTAATGGTTTGTATATTGTTACTGCAAAAAAAGGTGATGTTAGCGGTGCAATGATCGCTTCTTGGGTAACACAAGCTAGTTTACAGCCTTTAGGTTTTACTATTGCTGTAGCCAAAGATCGCGCTTTAGATAATTTATTGCACGTAGGCGATAGCTTTGTTCTTAATGTACTTGAAGAAGGTAACTATCAAGACCTGAAAAAGCATTTTCTCAAGCGTTTATCTCCCAGTGCTGATAGATTTACAGACGTAAAAATCCAACCTGCTAAAAACGGTTCACCCATTCTTACCGATGCACTCGCATACATGGAATGCGAAGTAGTTAATAGTATGGAATGTAGTGATCACTGGATTCTATATTGCTTAGTTGAAGATGGAAAAGTTTCCAAACCAGACGGAATTACCGCAGTCCGTCATCGCAAAGTCGGAAATTACTATTAATTGGTAATTGGTAATTGGTAATTGGTAATTGGTAATTATCCCCTTATCTATCTGTTCCCTATTCCCTATTACCCATTACCTATTCCCTAATTGTTAACTAACCATCTTTTATAATTACTATGACACTTCCAGATTCATTTTCTAACGTTGTTGAATCCGCTAAAAATTGGGTTTCTCAAGTGTTTTCACCGCAACAAGTAGCCATGAGTGATTCTCGTCCACGGGATGTACAAATTCTACCTATTGCTACTAACACTAAAGTATTAAGATCACGCAGTAAATCACGGCTGAGATTTGAAGTTGAATATGCACTGGAACGGGGAACTACATCCAATTGCTATTTAATAGAATCTGATAAAACTGCAATTATAGATCCTCCAGCAGAAGGCTTTACAGAAATTTATCTGCAAGCATTACAGAAAACAATTAATGTTAACAGATTGGATTATGTAATTCTAGGACATTTTAATCCCAATCGCATCCCTACTTTAAAAGCAATTTTAACAATTGCACCACAAATTACCTTTGTTTGTTCTCTTCCTGCTGCGAATAATTTACGTGCGGCTTTTACAGATCAAGATATCAAACTTTTAGTTATGCGGGGGAAAGAAACCCTAGATTTAGGTAAAGGTCATGTTTTGAAATTCTTACCTACTCCTAGTCCCCGCTGGCCAGAAGCACTTTGTACTTATGATCAAAAAACCCAAATTCTCTTTACAGATAAACTGTTCGGCGCTCATATTTGTGGAGAAGAAGTATTTGATGATCATTGGGAAACTTTCAAAGAAGACCAACGTTATTACTTTAATTGTCTCATGGCTCCCCATGCAACGCACGTGGAATCAGCTTTGGAGAAAATCTCTGATTTACAGGTGAGAATGTATGCTGTCGGTCATGGACCCTTGGTACGCACCAGTTTAATTGAACTCACAAAATTATACAGTGAGTGGAGTCGCGCTCAAAAAGATCGAGAAATATCTGTAGCACTACTCTACGCTTCAGCTTATGGCAATACTGCAACTTTAGCACAAGCAATGGCGTTAGGATTAACTAAAGGTGGCGTTGCAGTTAAATCTGTAAACTGTGAATTTGCAACTGCTGACGAAATCCGTACCAGCGTGGAACAAGCAGATGGTTTTATCATTGGAACTCCTACCATTGGTGGACACGCACCTACGCCTATTCATACCGCTTTAGGTATTGTCCTCTCTACAGGTGACAACACCAAACCTGCGGGAGTATTTGGTTCTTACGGTTGGAGTGGTGAAGCTTTAGACTTGGTGGAATGTAAACTCCGCGACGCTGGTTATCGTTTTGGTTTTAATACATTGAAGGTAAAATTTAAACCTGATGAAGTTACGCTCAAATATTGCGAAGAGGTCGGTACAGACTTTGCTCAAAGTTTAAGAAAGGCGAAGAAAGTGCGTGTTCCTCAACAAGCTTCAACCCCTACAGAACAAGCTGTAGGCCGGATTATTGGTTCTGTTTGTGTGATTAGCGCCAAGCAGGGAGAATTTTCTACAGGAATGATGGGTACGTGGGTATCTCAGGCTACTTTTAACCCACCGGGAATTACGGTAGCGATCGCTAAAGATCGAGCAGTTGAATCTCTATTATATCCTGGTGGTAAATTTGTCCTGAATATCCTCGCTGAAGGTTTTCATCTGGAATATATGAAACATTTCCGCAAGAGTTTCCAACCTGGAGAAGATAGATTTGCCAACTTCCCTAAAGCAGAAGCAGACAATGGTTGTACAGTTTTAACCGAAGCTTGTGCATATCTAGAATGTTTAGTGCAGCAGCGCCTAGAATGTGGCGATCATTGGGTAATATATGCAACTGTAGATAACGGTAAATTACTCAAGCCTGATGCTATGACTGCTATTAACCACCGGAAAACAGGTTCATACTATTAAACATCTGGATCTAAAGGATGTAGAGACGTTCCATGGAACGTCTCTATAAAGGAACGTCTTTACAAGAATGATTGGAAATTATTTTTTCTTTATCCGATTTTTGCGTCGGGACTCTTTCTGTATTTTTTTCTTCTTATCATCTTTATCTTTATTTTTTTTAACTGAGGGATTAAGGCCTTCTGAGAAAATCTGGTTCTGGTTCACTTTTTGGTGGTATGCTGATAGGAGCTTGACATTGCAAAGTTGCCTGATTTCCTATAAGTTTAGGAAGTTCTCACAATAAGTTTATTAAACAAGTTTCATGCGCTCTATATTTAGCTACTATTTCTACCAATTCTCCATTAATTAATTGAATACGATCATCTTCATGAAAAAAGCCTATTTCGGACAGTTTGTGATATTCTTCTAAGGTGAAGCGTTTAGCCTAAATTGTAGTCATATATCTTGCTCCTTTCGAGAATTACTGTTAATAAAAGCCTTAGCGAATAGAATTCGCAGCTACACAGACAAAACCCACCTCCGTGGGTTGAATTTCTATTAAGTAGGTGAACACAATAAAACCAAACTGTGTAAAGAAAAGTAAAATCGCCCAAACCCTCTTCACTCTTGCCTCTTACCTCTTGCCTTTTGCCTTGCCATAACGACAATTTTCAACGCCAACCTACTTAGTCCACGCAGGTAGACTTTGTTTATGTAGCAGTGATTTCTAATCGCCTGACTTTGCTATACTAAAATTATAATAACTATTAAGGAAACAATGCCTGCGTCTACTTTTACCCCGACAATGACTGCTTTTCCCCTGAATGCTGTGGTGGGTCAAGAAGCAATTAAGATAGCTTTGCTGTTGACAGCAGTAGATCCCGTTTTGGGGGGTGTAGTAATTGCAGGTCGTCGCGGTACGGCTAAGTCTGTGATGGCGCGTGCTATTCATGCTTTATTACCACCTATTGAAATTGTTAAAGATTCCGTTAGCAACTGTGACCCCAACCATCCAGAAGAATGGGATGATAAACTCTTAGCTGAAAAAAGACAGGAGATAGAAACGGAAATTATCCCTGCACCTTTTTTGCAAATTCCCCTGGGTGTGACAGAAGACCGGCTTTTAGGTTCTGTGGATGTGGAACAGTCGGTTAAACAAGGTGATACAATTTTTCAACCGGGGTTACTGGCTACAGCTAACCGAGGTGTGCTGTATGTGGATGAAATCAACTTATTAGATGACCAAATTAGTAACCAACTTTTATCTGTACTATCGGATGGCCGCAATCAAATTGAACGGGAAGGGATCAGTTTTCAACATCCTTGCAAACCGTTGTTTATTGCCACTTATAATCCAGAAGAAGGGGCATTAAGAGAACATTTACTTGATAGAATAGCGATCGCCCTATCAGCAGACGGAGTTCTGGGTATAGATCAAAGAGTACAGGCAGTTGAACAAGCGATCGCCTATTCTAAGTCTCCTTCAGAATTTCTCCAACAATACAGCGAAGACATAGACTCCCTCAAAACCCAAATCATCCTGGCCCGGGAATGGTTAAAAGAAGTCACTATTACCCAAGAACAAATCACCTACCTCGTCAATGAAGCCATTCGCGGAGGTGTAGAAGGACACCGTGCAGAATTGTTCGCGGTGCGAGTTGCCAAAGCCGCAGCAGCCTTAGAAGGACGCAATAACGTCAATGCAGAAGATTTACGTCGCGCAGTGGAATTGGTGATAGTCCCCAGAACAACGATAGTACAGACACCACCACCAGATCAACCACCACCTCCCCCACCACCACAGGAAACTCAAGACGAGTCAGAATCAGAAGAAGAACAAGAGGAAGAACAAGAAGAAGAGAAAGAAGAAGAACAAGAACAGCAAGAACCACCCGATATTCCCGAAGAATTTATCTTTGACCCAGAAGGGGTAATTCTCGACCCAGAAGTGCTTTATTTTACGCAAATGGCACAACGTCAAGGTAAATCTGGCAGTCGCAGTATTATCTTCTCAGACGACCGGGGACGTTACATTAAGCCGATGATTCCCAAAGGTAAGGCGAGAAGAATAGCCGTAGATGCCACATTGCGAGCCGCAGCGCCATATCAAAAATCACGCCGCGCCCGACAACCTGATAAAAAGGTGATAGTTGAACAGGGAGATATCCGTTCTAAGCGGTTGGTGAGAAAAGCCGGTGCTTTAGTGGTATTTGTGGTTGATGCTTCTGGTTCAATGGCTTTAAATAGAATGCAATCCGCTAAAGGTGCGGTCATGCAGCTTTTAACAGAAGCCTATCAAAATCGTGATCAAATATCTTTAATACCCTTCCGAGGAGAACAAGCAGAAGTATTATTACCTCCTACCCGTTCCATTGCTTTAGCCAAAAATCGCTTAGAAAGATTACCTTGTGGCGGTGGTTCACCTTTAGCACATGGTTTAACTCAAGCGGTGCGCGTGGGGATAAATGCCCAAATGGGTGGAGATATCGGTCAAGTTGTCATTGTGGCAATTACTGATGGTCGCGGTAATATTTCTCTCGCTCGTTCTTTAGGTGAACCCATGGAACCAGGAGAAAAACCAGATATCAAAGCCGAATTATTAGATATTGCGGGCAGAATTAGAGCCTCTGGGATGCAATTGTTGGTAATTGATACGGAGAGTAAGTTTGTATCAACTGGTTTTGCGAAGGAATTGGCTAAAACAGCAGGAGGTAAATATTATCACTTACCTAAAGCTACTGATAAAGCGATCGCAGCTATGACTAGGGGAGCTATAGCGGATATGAAATCAAAATAGTCATTAGACCTATTTGTAAATTGTGTTTTAACCCTGAACTAATTGGGTTAAGCTAATTTGTAGATAGGTCTATTTATTTTTTCTTGTATATATTTTCAAACAAGTTCAATGACCAACAACTAAAATAACACCCATGCTGGCAAATGTAGCTATTATCAATGCAAAAGTACCCGGTTATCAAGATTTACAGAGAATCTTAGTGAACCAACAAGGCATAATTGAGCAAATTATGTCCATGAATACAGCATGGGGAAAATTTGTACCACAAGATTTACAAGTTTTAGATGTAACTGGAGACTGGATTTCTTTAGGTGGTGTAGATTTACAAATCAATGGTGGACTGGGTTTAGCTTTTCCTGAATTGACAACAGAAAATTCCTATATGTTGCCAAAAATATCCTCATTTCTCTGGGAAGCAGGAGTTGATGGTTATTTACCAACCTTAGTGACAACCTCTATCGAAAATATTCAGCGATCGCTTGCCATATTAGCTAATCATACCCCCAATCCTGAAACATCAGCCCAAATCCTGGGAGTCCATCTTGAAGGACCTTTTTTAAACTACTATAAACGTGGCGCACATCCAGCCGAATATCTGCTGCCTCTCACCATTAATCAAGTTAAAAGAGTATTAGGTGACTATGCCCATTTAGTCAAAGTCATCACCCTAGCACCAGAATTAGATAGCACAGGTGAAGTCATCCCTTATGTGCGTTCACTAGGAATTACCGTCAGTTTAGGACATTCACAAGCCACCGCAGCCGAAGCTCAACAAGCCTTTGTTCAAGGGGCGACAATGATCACCCATGCCTTCAACGCCATGCCACCCTTGCACCACCGCGAACCAGGGTTATTAGGCGCAGCAATGAACGATCCAGATGTGTTTTGTGCTTTTATTGCCGATGGTCAGCACGTTGATCCGATGATATTAAAAATTCTTCTGCGTGCCAGCGAAGGGTTATTTCTTGTCAGCGATGCCCTTGCACCACTGGGATTACCTGATGGGATTTATCCTTGGGATAACCGACAAATTGAAGTAATCAATGGTACAGCCAGATTACAAGATGGGACTTTAACGGGAACAACCCTACCCCTATTAGTTGGAGTGCAAAATTTAGTTAAATGGGGAATTTGTAACCTAGAAACCGCCATTAGCCTAGCTACAGATGCACCCAGACAAGCGATTAATTTACCAACATTGGCCGCCAATCAACCCGCCCATTTATTACGCTGGAAATGGGATCAAATTAGCAAAGAACTTTCTTGGAAACGGTTATAAGCAAAGAAGTGTCTTATAGCAAATTAACATGAAGCTGCATAGAATAAAATCCCAAGAATAATTTAACGCAGATAAATGCAGATAATTAAAATCCTGTAAATGCTGATAGCGTAGCGTGGCCTAGTCATTTTGGACAATAAATATAAATACTACCTATATATTTACTTAGTAGATATTAGATTTTTGTATATCTAGAAAATACTGATATTGTCAATGAAGCAGAATCTTTATGTATTATTGCCCATTGGTGACAAGTTAAGGCTGTAAGTCTTTTGTCAAGCGGTTTTTGGATAATT
>JBAXRM010000075.1:0-20401 GCA_037131225.1 Nostocales cyanobacterium ELA583
CTGAGCGGTGTCGAAGTGCGGTCACTGAGCGGTGTCGAAGTGCTGTTTTTTTCGTGCTACGTATCTCAAAAAAAAGATGTTTTTTGACTGAGCTTTAAACTCAGAACTAAAGGTTGTCCCGCAGTAGCTAATAATAAATAAACGATCATGATCTATACTTTCGGTCATATTGTTGTCAGCATCAGGATTTAATTGTCACTACCTTATATTATCTTTTAAATTTCATCTTCTTCAATAACTGCATTACGATCTAATATTAATAAATTGCGAAGTTGGTCTGTATCCATTTCCGTTAACCAATCTTCTCCTGCACCTACAACTTGTTCAGCTAGTTGTTTTTTACTTTCAATCATATCATTAATTTTTTCTTCTAAAGTCCCAGTACAGACAAATTTATGGACTTGGACATTGCGAGTTTGACCAATTCTAAATACTCTATCTGTGGCTTGATTCTCAACTGCGGGATTCCACCATCTATCAAAGTGAAATACATGATTTGCCCTAGTTAAATTCAAGCCCACACCACCAGCTTTTAAGGATAAAATCATAATTGGTGGTCCTTGAGGGTCATGTTGGAATCTATCAATTATTTCCTCTCTTTGTTTTTTGCTGGTGCTACCATATAAAAAGAATATTTCTCGTCCTAGTTGTTTCTCTAAATGCGGTTTGAGTAACTTACCCCATTCAGCAAATTGTGTAAAAATTAAAGCCCGGTCTCCTTCTGCAATTACCTCATCTAACATTTCTTCTAATCGTTGTAATTTAGCTGAATGATGTTTTTCTAAAGTTGCTAATTTCAAATATTGGGACGGATGATTACAAATTTGTTTTAACTTAACTAATAATCCCAAAATCATCCCCCGGCGTTGTAAACCTTCCGCAGATTCGATTTCTACTAAAGATTCATCTACTAATTGTTGATATAGTGTGGCTTGTTCGGAAGTCAATCCACAAAAAACAGTCATTTCTTGCTTCTCTGGCAAGTCTTGAATAATGTCTTTATCACTTTTCAAGCGTCGCAAAATAAAAGGTTGCACTAAAGAACGTAATTGATTTAAAGAAGCAGTATCACCATACTTTTCAATAGGCATGGCAAACCGTCTTTGAAAAAATTGTTTACTACCTAAATAACCCGGATTGAGAAAATCTAAAATAGACCATAATTCCTGTAATCTATTTTCTACAGGTGTTCCTGTTAAAGCAATACGAAATGTGGTTTCTAATTGCCGAACTGCTTGTGATTGTTTCGCTTCGGAATTTTTGACATTTTGGGCTTCGTCTAAAACAATTATTTGCCATTCAACTGCTTTTAATAATTTAATATCTCGGTGAATCAGGGAATAGCTCGTAATTACTATATCTTGTTTATTGACTGCTTCTGTAAATGCTTTACCTTTAGGACGTTTATCACCGTGATATTCTAAAACTTTGAGAGTAGGAGCAAATTTTTTGACTTCTTTTTGCCAATTACCCATAACAGAAGTCGGACAAACTAATAAAGTTGGTTTTTCTAGGACATTTTTTTCTTTGAGGTGAAGTAAAAAAGCGATGAATTGAACAGTGTTATGACAGATAATATTGTTAGCGACAAAATTATGATGTTCACTAACTTCAAAGTCATAAACCCACCCGTCATAATCTACATCTTCTATACTCTTAATTGGACAATAATATAATTCTTGTTTTAGCAATCTTTGTAGGTATTGCTGTATTAGCTTTAGTTGTTCCATATCTAGATGAGTATACGCATCTAGAGTTTTAGTTGTCCATTTAGAAGGTTTTAATAATTGGTATTGTTGTTGAGTTTCACCGCTAATTATCTGATTTATGCTGATTACAACCTGGTTTAAACTCTCTCTAGAAAATTGCTGTGAACCATTAATATAAACAGTATTGTGCATTCCCAAATGACATAATGGCAAACCAGTTTTTTTCACGGCTTGCGCTACAATGTCAGAAGCAGGAATACCTTCTACATTTGTATTGTTTATTTTTTGACAAATTATATCTAATTTATCTTGTTTTTGAGAATTTCCAAAACCCATTTCTTCCCAAAATCTACGAGCAGAATTACCACCAATAACACCAATGTAGTATGTTCTTAAAATCCGAGTACCATTAGTAGCACATTTCTGTTTAGATGATATTCTCAACCAAATTCCAAACCTTCGTAACAGAGTAGAAATTTGCTGAATTAATAAAAATGATGCAGTAGCAATTTCAATACTCCTCATGCTAAGAATAACAGCAGACTCAGCATCAAAATAGTTTTGCAAAAAGATTTTTACCGTATTTAAATCAGCTTGCATAATAAAATCTGGAATAGATTTTTCTGCGGATAATTTGCCCCAATTATATCCGTAAGACTCTAAAAATCTTCGATATGCCTGACTATCAACTCTTAAATTATAAACTTGCCGACTTTTATAAATTGTTGGGTTATTGATATTTAAATTATATTGTCCACCAATATCTTGAAGTGTTTTTCGTAAATCTTCTAATAATATTGGGTCTTTTTGGGTAATTGTAACCCTACCCAAATCTTTATTTTCATAACCTTCAGCAATTTGCCAAGCTAGAAACTTAGACAAATTATGATGTTGATGTTTCGCTTCTTGTATGTTACAAATGTTTTTACTTGGTACACATACATAATCACCCACATTTAAATTATTGTTCCACCCTTGATTAGTCAATAACTTATGCTGATAAGTGATAGTAATACTACTACCATCTTCCAGAGTAACTTTTCTTAATTTTTCCCTCACCTGTTGGCGATATAATTTATTGATAGGCGCTTGGATAATCTTTCCCGTTTTTTCATTAATGGAATTTACTAATAATTTTTGATTAGGATCTGACCAAAAACCATCACCGTCAAAAACTATTTCTCCAGCGCAAGAATCCCAAATGTTTTCTGCTGTCAGCAACTTACCATTAACGTTTACTAATGTATCTGGGGCTACGCATTTTCCTAATCCCATATCGTCCGCAAGACAAGCACCTAAACCCCAACGTTCCAAGAAAGCTAACCAACCCGCACCTCTTTCTTGATAAGGACGTAATTTTCCTTGAAAACTTTCAGGTGTAATTAAAGGTTGAATTTCTTGATTATTAGTTAATGCCCCAATTAATTCTTCTAATGCACCAGAAGCTTCAAAACTGACAACGGGTAATTTTTCAATTACTTGGGTATCTCCTTTACTAATGCGTAAAGCATCTTCTAAGGAAAGAGACATTTGTTCTTTACGAGAAGCAAAAAAGGTTTGAGCAGTTTTAATATCTTGGGGGCGTAATTCCACCCATTCACCATTAATTTCTACCAACGGACTATTTAATTTTACAAGTTTATCAAACGCAGCTTTAGAGATTGTTTGTCCACCAATTGCCAAATGCCATTGGAAATTTAATAAACTTTGTAAACCCAAACGTCCCGATTTTTGTTGAGGAGTTTCCGCGCTAATTTTCAACCCTAAACGGTTTGCCCAACCTTCCCGATTAGCTAAACTAGGAGGTAAAATTACTCCTAAACCACTATCCTCAAATTTCCAAGTTACAGCTTTGATAAATTCATAAGCTTGCATGGGGGTAAGATGACAAAATTCGGGAGATACGGTTTCTAAACTGGGGGTAATTATCGGATACAATCGAGAAGCTAAACCCAAACCTCGCAAAAATGTTTCTTGAGGTTGTTCAATCGTGCGATTTTGATAAACTAATTTTTCTACAGATTGATGCCAAATTGTCGCTGCGTCTATTAAAAATTCTGGGTTATCTGCTGCTTGGAGAAAATACTTTAAAGTCCAATCTGGTTCTTCATTTTCTGGAGGCAGTAATTGAAAACAAGTTTTAAATAATGCTTTGCCTGTAAGTTGATATTGTAAAGGTAAAGTCCAAGCTCTTAATGTAGTTTCTAAACGTTCTCCTCCTGCTGCATCAATTGTATTATTTGCATTAATTAATCCTTTTAACCATTGCTGTAATGCCGCAGGTAAAGACATCATAACTTTCGGTTCAAGGGGAGATTGAGAACCAATCATTAACCGCAATTGGTTATCTGTAATGCTATTGAGGAATGATAATATTAATTCTTGGGGTGTTAATGGTAAATCAATTGCGAGATTTTCCGTAATTTCTTGATATGTTCGACAAACCAAGGGCATTTGTGAGGCGAATTTTTCTAACCTAGTCACATCTATTGCACTGTCTAAAAGTACCTGCCATTTGGCAATTAAATTACTATCTTGTTTTTGAACTGTTGGTAAGAATTTACAACGAGAAATTAAATCTAAATGCCATCTGTAAATATGTACCCAAAAATAAATATCTGTACCTAATAAAGCTGCTTTACTATCATTTGCACTCAGAGGTAAAGATGAAAGAAATTGAATTGCTAATGCTGGAGACAGACAAAAACCATCAATTTTCCAAGGATGTAAATATTGGGAAGATGGAGAATCTATATCTACGCTAACAGAATGAATAGGGGAAATTGTTGTCAGTTCTAATTTCTTACTTTCTAAAAAATAAGTAGGTAAAGAAACAATTTGAGAATGAAGAGGTAATTTTATTTCTGTTTGTGGTTTACTTTTGAGTCTTTGTTTAGTAGTAGGAGATGGCTGAATTACATTAGCAATTGATAAATTAGATGCTTCTAACCATTCATTTAATTCCACTGATGTCATAGCCAATGGATGTAAAGGAATATCCTGAGATATTTCAGTCTGTACCTGCGAAGAACGCCAAGTTTCTCCCCAAATAAAGAAATAACTATTTTGATGATTTATTACCCAAGTTCCATGTAAAATTGCCATGTTTAAATATACTAATTATTTTTTTAATTGTTATGTCGCATCTTGATCTAGAGTGGAAAATACTGAATCTGTCCCTCCAACTTCAATAATAACAAACGTTAGCCTGAACCAAAACTTTTACAGCCTGATTCTTAAGATGATGTTTTAAAAGTATTTGGCGAATATAAAGATGCCTCCAGCACGCTTATCGAACGCTACTAAGTAGGTGAGCATTAAAAACTGTCGTTATGAAAAGGCAAAAGGCAAGAGGCAAAAGGCAATAGGGAAGAGGTTTTAGGTAATTTTACTTTTCTTTACACAGATTGGTTTTATTGTGTTCATCTACTTACACAAACCCACGAACGGGAAATACAGGTACTCAAGGGATTATAACATTCTGGTATTCCCAGTTATATACACTTTCTATGCTGCTTTATCCACCTCTAAAACAACGTAAGTTAATTGCTAAATATCGTCAGTCTGAGGAATCTTTAATCAAGCCGTGAAAATGTCTGAATCAGGATACCCAGGATTTAAGGATTTTCAGGATGAAGAGATTCAACATTTTTAATAATCACCAAATTCTGTGGATCTGGCAATGATGATAAAAATATCTTATTCAGCATAGATAGGATTACATTACTTTCACCATCAAATATTTTATTCAGCAATTCCATATTCTGCAAATCTGCCCATATAAATCCAAATAAAAACAACAATCCTGTAAATCATTAAATCCTGGACATCCTGATATGGCTAACGCCACGCTTCGCTATCAGACAAAAATTATTAAAATCTTTAACATCTCAATATAACCATTTAATATCTTCTCTCAATTACATTTATTAAATAAGGTGGGCAATACCCACCCTAATAAGAAGCCGGGTATCTATTACACCAAAGCCGCTACCTTCCCCAATAAACCCTGAAACAAGCACAAACCATCACTATTACCTAACGCCTTATCTGCTGCTCGTTCTGGATGTGGCATCATGCCCAAAACATTGCCTTGAAGATTACAAATCCCTGCAATATTGTTAAGTGAACCGTTGGGATTTTCTTGATAACGAAATAAAACTTGTCCGTTGGCTTCGATTTCTGCTAAAGTAGACTCGTCACTGTAAAATCGCCCCTCTCCGTGAGCAATGGGTAAAGTGATGATTTCCCCTTCAGCATAACCTTGAGTCCAAGGTAAATTATTACGCGCAACTTTCAGGGGAGAGCGATCGCAAATAAAGTGCAAATCTTGATTTCTAGCCAATGCCCCAGGTAATAAGCCAGCTTCAGTTAATACCTGAAACCCGTTGCAAATACCGAGGACAAATTTACCTTTTTGTGAATGGTCAATTACTTGCTGCATGACTGGAGAAAAGCGAGCGATCGCCCCACAACGCAAATAATCCCCATAACTAAAGCCACCAGGGACAATCACCACATCTATATCACTAATATCAGTATCTTGATGCCAAACCATGCGCGTTGGTTGTCCTAGCAAATCTCTAGTCACATACGCCACATCACGATCACAATTAGAACCGGGAAAAACTAAAATACCAAATTTCATTGTTTGTCAGAGGGAAGGGAACAGGGAACGGGGAACACTTCGACAAGCTCAGTGCATCGCAGGAAACAGGAAAGAGGTAAAAGACAACAGGTAAGTAACAATTACCAATTACCAATTACCTAGATTAAAAAACTCCAATTTGTGATTCTACTTCAATCAACTCAAAACGATAATTTTCGATGACCGGATTTGATAACATTTGGTCACAGATTTGATTTAAGTCTCGACGCGCTTTCATCTCATCAGGTGCGACAATAGTTAACTCAATGTACTTACCAATTCTCACCTGTTCTACGTTGTCGTATCCCATTTGTTGGAGGCCAGATTGTACAGCCACACCAGCAGGATCTAAAACTGAAGTCCGAAGGGTCACGAAAATTTTAGCTAAATATTTTATTTGCACAGGCTTTTTGCTGAATGCTGCGATCGCTATCCTATAACTTTTATGTTCCAACTGAGCGAAAATATAATAACAGAGCAGCTAAAGTCCGTGTTTGAGTGACACAATTTGATAGCTGCTACCATAGATACAAATTTAACAAACATTTATGAGAGCGATCCACACCCGTAGTCAAGAACGGATTTTAAACCTGCTACAAAACATCAAACAAGGCATTTCTGCTCAAGATATTTACGTAGAACTACGTAATCTTAAACAAAGTATGGGTTTAGCAACAGTTTACCGTTCCTTGGACGCTCTCAAGTTAGAAGGCTTAATACAAGTGCGAACATTAGCAAATGGTGAAGCCCTTTATAGCTTAATCCAGCAAGATAAACACCATCTAACCTGCCTACAATGTGGCATTTCCATACCTATTCATCAATGTCCTGTCCATGAACTCGAAAACCAATTACAAACCAGCCATCACTTTAAAGTTTTTTATCACACCTTAGAATTTTTTGGACTATGTACAAAATGTCAAGCTAAAACTTCAGAGTGAAAGATAAAATTTCCTCCTCTCTGTGCCTCTGCGCCTCTGCGAGAGCATAATTCATACTTAATTACTGGGAAATAGAGGTTTAGGATCACCATCATTATTAGAAACTATAGAACGAATACCTTCTAAAGTAGCCGGAATAGTGCGAGGATCCATAAACATCACCTTACTACTATCGCTTTTACCAATAGTTGTTCCCATATCCAAATAACTTAAAGCTAACAGCACATCCACCGCTTTTTGAGCATCAGGATTAGCCTTCATTTTTTGTGCTAAAATTTCTGCTGATTCAGCGATCGCTTGCGCCTTTAAAACCTGTTGTTGGCGTTCTGCTTGCGCCCTGAGAACTATCGCTTTTTGTTCAGCCTCTGCTTGCATAATCACTGATTTTTGCCTAGCTTCCGCGTCCAAAATCTGAGCATCTGCCTTACCTCTAGCACTATTTACCGCAGATTCTCTATCTCCTTCCGAAGTCAGAATTGATGCCCGTTTGCGGCGTTCTGCCGACATTTGCAATTCCATTGCTTCCCGCACAGCCTGAGAAGGAATAATATCTCTCAACTCCACCCTTGTCACCTTCACACCCCAAGGATCAGTAGAAACGTCCAAATCCTGTAATAAAAGCTCACTGATTTGTGAACGGGCAGTAAAAGTTTGATCTAACTCCAATTGTCCCATTTCCGAGCGAATTTGAGTCAATACCAAATTCACCATCGCCATCTGGAGATTTTCCACCCGATACCAGGCTTTTTCCATATCCACAATTCGCCAGTAGACTACAGCATCTACCTCAACCCCTACATTATCGCGGGTAATACACTTTTGAGGAGGAATATCCAAAACTTTTTCCCGAATAGTTTCCCGGTAAACAACCTTGTCCAAAAAAGGGAGGACAAAATTTAGCCCTGGTTGCATTTTTTTGTTATAACTACCCAATCTTTCCACCAAAGCTTCATTTCCCTGATTGACAACCCGCACAGATCCAGCCACAGCCGAACCACCAAGCGCCAAAAAGACAAGTAAAAAAAACTGTTCCATAATAATTTTCTCCTTATTTACAGATATTAAATGACAAATGACCAGGCGCAAGCCGCCCCTACTGACTCAATAGATAATCTGGCATTACAATCAAAGTAGTTCCCTCCCTCCTTACTACATAAACCGTTTGGTGAGGTTGTAAGCTAACTTTGTGATCATCACATTTGGCTCGCCAGGAGTTACCCTCGTATAGTACCCTACCAACCTGTCCCGGCAAAATTTCCGTGATAGTTTCTCCTATAACTGCATCTTGAATTTGCGATTTCCGTCGTCGTGGTTGCAAAAACCGTCGAGAAAAGACAATTAGCATGGTGGAAAATAATAGCCAAGCTGCAACCTGTATCCATACATTTCCTATACCCAAGTAGGACAATAATCCCACCATCAAAGCACTAATTCCCATCATGAAGGAAACAAAAGCTGATGGTAAAAAAAGTTCCGTCAAACACAATATCGAGCCAGCTAACAGCCAAATTAAGGTAAAACTTGGCATAACGCTTTTCCTTTACAATAGATTTTCTTAAATAACAGTGGCACATTGAATATTTACAAAAAAACAATCCCCATGACATACAATTTACAAGAGTAAGTTGGGTTAAGCGAAAATTCTAACAAGACTGGGTTTTCTCGCCTTCGTACAATTTACGTAAATATTGTCTTATATTTTTCCCGTCCTGACCAGTTAAATTTAATTATTCTTTTAATTATGCTTTCTACCCAACGGGTGATGAATTGCCCAAATTCAGAATGTGATCAGCCAATTAACTCTATGGGAGATACTAATTGCGATCGCTGTCAAACTCCTCTAATTTACCGCTATCTCTGGGCAACTGGCAACCAAGCCGCAGAAATTCCCCCAGGAACAAAGGTAGCAGATAGATATGAAGTCATGAAGCCGCAAATTTGGCTAGATACCCAGCCGGCAATCTTACCAAATATACCCACAGAACTCCCACATATCGTTATCCCCTATTTGCGTTTGTATTCAGAACATTTGCATATTCCTCAAGCCTATGGATTCACAGCTTTAGAAGAAGCAGATAGTGATATTCTCTTACTAGAAAATGCCCCCATAGATGAAACAGGCTGCATTTACCCCACCATTAGCGACTCTTGGGAACAAGCATCTCCCGTCAGACAAGTTTACTGGTTATGGCAAATTCTCCAATTGTGGACACCTTTATCAGAATTGGGAGTTGCCCAAAGTTTACTCTTAGCAGATAATTTATGTGTACAAGGTTGGTGTATTCGGTTATTAGAACTGCATCAAAACACAGAACAACCGACTTTACAAGATTTAGGTAATTTTTGGCAGCCTTGGGTGACAATAGCAAGAACCAGCATTGCCCCAAAATTACGAATCATAATTGAGTTAATGTGTCAAGTGGAAGTTGATGTAGAAATCATTAATACTCAACTCAATGAACTATTACTGACAACAGCCGCAGACTTACCTTTATTTTTAACCATAGCTGGGGCAACAGATACTGGACTCGCAATTAAACATAACGAAGATGCTTGTTATCCCAGTCATCCTAGAGATATAGATGATAAATTACAACCACGACTAGCAATTATTTGTGATGGTATTGGTGGCCATGAAGGTGGTGAAGTTGCGAGTCAATTGGCGCTACAGTCTCTCAAATTGCAAATGCGGGCTTTACTGGCAGAAATAAGCGAACAAACAGAACTGTTAACCCCAGCATTATTATCTCAGCAAATAGAGTCTTGCTTGCGAGTTGTTAATAATGTGGTGTGGTCACGCAATGATGAGCAAAAACGCCAGGGGAAAGAACGCATGGCCACAACTTTGGTAATGTCATTACAGATACCCCAAAGAGTCGTGATATCTTCGGGAGAACAGTTAAACAATTCCCATGAACTGTATTTAGCGCATATTGGTGATAGTCAGGCTTATTGGATAACCCAGAATTATTGTCAACTGCTGACTGTAGATGATGATATGGTAAAACGAGAAGTAGGTTTAGGAAAAAGTTTGTATCGTCAAGCACTGCAAATACCTGAAGCTAAAGCCTTGACACAAGCACTAGGCACAAAAGAAGCCGAATTTCTCAACTTTTCCATTCAAAGATTTATTATAGAAGAAGATGGGATTTTATTACTTTGTTCCGATGGATTAAGCGATCGCAACTTAGTAGAACAATCTTGGCAAGATTACGCAATTCCGGTCTTGACAGGGGATTTAAGCATAGAAGATGCTACCCAGGAATTAATAAAACTGGCGAATGAAAAGAATGGCCAAGATAATATATCTGTAGTGTTGACTCTTTGCCGTGTTGCCGAACCATCTACAATGGCAATTATACCTGCACCTCCGGCGGAAATTATTCCTCCCCCACCAATAGCTGTTCCCGATGCAGAAGCCTTAATTATCTCAGCATCCATAGAAACAGATTTAACAGCAAGTTCCCAAGCCCTGCTCAATTTAAATCTGACAGAAGAAGCGACAGCAGCGATAAAACCATCTAGGGGTAGAGGTTTGGCTTTATTTGCCGGATTATTAGTTTTATTACTGGGAAGTACCACCTTGGGTTTATTTGCTTGGTGGCAATTATCTACTCAAACTTTCTCACAAGTCTGTCGGCAACTTCCCCAAAAGGTGCGAGAATTTTGCCCAGGACGGGAATAATAGCGCGATGTATTGTAAAATTGGGTTTGCCATTAAATCATGCTGGATTCCATCAGCCAATTTTGGATTTGCGATTTTGGATTTTGGATTGACTCCACCCTCAAGTGTGGAGCTTGAGAATTTTAGATTGGCGTTAGCGAAGCGTACGCAGCGCAGCGAGTATTTTGGATTAATTCCGCCCTGAAGAGGCGGGGAACCTGTACCGAAAATTCTAGGGTCCAAAATCTAAAATCCAAAATCTAAAATTTTTCGGTCAAAATAGCTGTGGAAATGGTTTAGGAAAAACAAAACTTAGATACAAATAATACTATGAAAGTAGGCGATCGCGTGCGTGTTAAAGAATCAGTAGTAGTGTATCATCATCCTGAACATCGCAGTCAGGCTTTTGACATTCAAGGTACAGAAGGGGAAGTCGTAGCTATTGTCACCCAATGGAATAATAGACCTGTAAGTGCAAACTTTCCTTTCTTAGTTCAGTTTAGCAAAAAATTCAAAGCCCATTTACGCGATTTTGAGCTAGAAAGTATTTAAAGTTAGTGGTCAATCCATTTTGGATTTACGATTTTGGATTGGCAACTTTTCTGTCGGAGAACGATAGGGCTTGTACCAAATTTTTTTAATCTAAAATCTAAAATCTAAAATCTAAAATCTAAAATTCCCGGTCAGTGGTCAGAATTTATTCTTTTGTTCCCTGTTTTCTGTATTCCCAACAATGCAAATTAATATTACTACCTGCAACTACAACCGCAGCCGCAAAATTTTCTGCTGGGGTTAACTCTCTTAAACTCCAATCTCCTGATACAAGTAATTGAGTGGGTTGATTTGGTGTCAAACAAATTTCAGTTTCCTCTAACTGCACCAAACCATCTCCTGTAGCTTTTAAATAAGCTTCTTTGCAAGTCCAGTAACGGAAAAATATTTGTTTTTGTTCGTCGGGAGAAATTAGTCGTAGATATTCATATTCTCTAGGAGAAAAGAATCTTTTTGCAAGACTTTCCAAATCCGACATAGTGCGAATATATTCTAAATCCACACCAATTTGCTGTTGATAACTTACCCCAAATAAAGCCAAATGTTGGGAATGAGATAAATTAAATAATAATCCTTTATCAGTAAACTTAGCCGCCAATAAAGGCTTACCACGAGGCTGATATTCAAATTCCACCTCTTTTGGATCAATAGCCAAATATTGCCCTAAAATGGCGCGAAGAGAACCACGTCCAGCGATAAATCTTTGCCGATGTTCAAGAAAATAGAACCTTTCGGCACGAGCAATTTCATCACTAGATAAAGTTTCCCGAAAAGATTGTAATTGTGATTCTGACTGATGTAAATTAATCCGCCAAATATGCACATCATCTAATAATAAATTTAACTTTTTGGGTGCAGGTAGCCAATTAAAATTAAACACAGTCACGTTGCTTTACTCCAAATTAAAAATTAATAATATGCTCCAGTAAATTATTCCTTCTTCTTCCTTCTTCCTTCGTGTACTTCGTTCCTTCGTGGTTCATTAACTCCTGACTCCTGACTCCTGACTCCGTTTAATTTCTATCCACTGTAAAACGCGATTCCAAGCCCACCATTGGTCAGGATCATCATATTGATTTTGACATTTTTTGCCACTCACGTAACCAACATGGCCACCATAGCGAGTGAGTAATAAATCTATGTCGGGATTATTTCTAGCCGCAGTTGCTAAATCAGGAATAATTGCTGGATCAAATAAAGGGTCATCAGCAGCATATAAAATTAAAGTTGGTTTAGATATTTTAGGTAATAATTCTAATCCACTGCTGGCTTGATAATAATCAGCAACCGTGGCAAAACCCAAACGTTCAATTACGAGTTCTTCATCAAATCTCCAAATACTATTAGCCCTTTCAATAGCTTCTGGGTTGAGAGATTCAGGATAAACAGCATGGATTTTCCAAGCTAGTTTTTTTAATTCTTGAGCAATGCGAGACTCAATATATTTACCGAATGGATGCGTAACTAAATACCTCAATGAGCGGAAAGAATCCAAACTGGGACAAATCACCGCCCCACCGACAATATCAATGTCTTTGGGTGCTAAATCTGCTGCGGCTTTCACTCCCCACAAAGCCAATTGTCCCCCTAAAGAATAACCTGTAAACCAAAATTGTGGCGGACAACCCATTTTTGCGGCAGTTTCCGCAATTCTGACAAAATCTTCCCCTTCATACAAACCGTCAGAAGTCAAAGTTGGCGATAATTCTGCGGTTTTCCCATGCGCCCGCCAATCAAATAACACCACAGCATAACCTTGAGCGTAAGCCTTGCGTCCCAAAATTTGCAAAAACCATTGCTGGTCTAATTCTCCAGTAATACCATAAGTGCCAACAATGGTGGTGTGAGCATTGGGGGGGATAGCAACCCTACCAAAAATTGGTACACCTTGACCACCAGTGAAAATAACCTCGTGATATTTTGGTTCTGGATGAGTAGTTTTACTCTCCCAATCACGATTAGCCCATAAAGCTGTATAAGTAGTCATGGTCACGCCATTTTGCAAAAAATAGGGCGGCAAATATTCGTATTTATACATAAATACAATGCAATGAATTTTATAATTATTTTATTTTAATATTTATATTAGGTTTAACATATTTTTTATAATTAAGATGATAATGTTTTTATATATCAAGGAAAACGAAGGTTTACGGCTTGCTTGATGATCTAATTATCCCTCAGCTTTTTTCCAGAATTAGCGTAGCGAAATTTTGGCAGTCGGGGGAGCGTCAATTATCGTTAAATAAAGTAGTTATAATTTTTTAAGAATGCCGAGGATTCTTGTCATAGACGATGACCTAGCGATTTCAGAACTTGTTGCCGTCAACTTGGAAATGGCGGGCTACGATGTTAGTCAAGCTGAAGACGGCATTAAAGGTCAGGCGCTGGCTCTCCAGCTACAACCTGACTTAATTATGCTCGATCTCATGTTACCTAGAGTAGATGGGTTTACAGTTTGTCAACGCTTACGCCGGGATGAACGCACTGCGGAAATTCCCGTATTGATGTTAACTGCATTAAGTCAAACTCATGACAAGGTAGAAGGGTTTAATGCTGGTGCAGATGACTACCTGACTAAACCCTTTGAGCTAGAAGAATTGTTGGCGCGGGTACGGGCTTTATTACGACGCACTGACCGGATTCCCCAAGCTGCAAAACATAGCGAAATTCTTAACTATGGACCAATTACCCTTGTTCCCGAAAGATTTGAGGCTATCTGGTTCAAAGCAACGGTAAAACTGACTCATTTAGAGTTTGAGTTACTGCACTGTTTGTTACAACGTCATGGACAAACCGTTTCCCCCAGCGAAATCCTCAGAGAAGTTTGGGGTTATGATCCTGATGATGACATTGAAACTATTCGGGTACATATTCGCCACTTGAGAACCAAACTTGAACCCGATCCTCGTCATCCATGCTACATTAAGACTGTCTACGGTGCAGGATATTGTCTAGAATTACCTAGTGTACCTCCTAGTCTTGAAGGAACTATCGCCACAATAGTTGAGTAAAATATCTTTAAACTAGGGGCGTAATTTTTACGTCCCTATGTTGTATACACAAGTGATTGAATCGCCCCCTAACCCCAAAATTGGGGGATTTAGGGGGCGAAATATGCTGAAACGAAGACAGGTAGGAATTGTGTATACATCGTAGATGTTGTATGACAGGGAAAAAACCAACTGACAACCGACACAGAAGTATGATATAATTAGTAGTTCTCTAAAACAGTGCTGGGTGAAGAGAGTAGAGACAAAACTCAGCACACCTACACAACTCAGCACTAAAAGAACTCTAGTTTATGGCATTGCCAATTGTTGCAATTATCGGTCGCCCAAATGTGGGCAAATCTACCTTTGTAAATCGTCTGGCCGGAGATCAAACGGCGATAGTCCACGATGAACCAGGGGTAACACGCGATCGCACATATCGTCCAGCTTTTTGGAATGATCGGGAATTTGTGGTAGTAGATACGGGTGGCTTAGTTTTTAACGATGACACCGAATTTCTCCCCATGATTCGCCAACAAGCTTTAACGGCTCTTTCAGAAGCCTGTGCTGCTATTTTTGTAGTGGATGGGCAAGCTGGTTTGATGCCCGCAGATGAAGAAATTTCTGAATGGTTACGTCAACAACCGTTACCCGTATTACTGGCTGTGAATAAATGTGAATCTCCAGATCAAGGGGCGATTCAAGCCGCTGAATTTTGGGAATTAGGACTAGGTGAACCATTCGCCCTTTCCGCTATTCATGGTAGCGGTACAGGGGAAATCCTGGATGAGTTAATGAATCACATTCCTCTGATAGTAGAAGAAGAGGAAAATAAGGAAATTAAAGTTGCCATTATTGGCAGACCAAATGTAGGCAAATCTAGCTTACTAAATGCTTTTGTTGGTGAAAATAGAGCTATTGTCAGTCCTATTTCTGGAACAACTAGAGATACAATTGATACAATAGTTGAACGAGGTGGGCAAACCTACAGGTTGATTGATACTGCTGGTATTCGCAAAAAGAAACATATAGAATACGGTACGGAGTTTTTCAGTATTAACCGCGCTTTCAAGGCTATTCGTCGTTCTGATGTGGTTTTATTGGTGATTGATGCCGTAGATGGCGTAACCGAGCAAGATCAAAAATTAGCAGGGCGCATTTTAGAAGAAGGTCGCGCTTGTGTTGTTGTTGTTAATAAGTGGGATGCGGTCGAAAAAGACTCTTACACCATCTATGATCATGAAAAAGAGTTAGAATCACGCTTGCATTTTACTGAATGGGCAGATACCATTTATGTGAGTGCTGTGACGGGACAACGGGTAGAAAAGATTTTAGAATTGGTAAATACAGCGGCTGAGGCACACAAACGCCGTGTAAGTACATCAGTAATTAATGAAGTTCTGGAAGATGCTATCAGTTGGCATTCACCACCGACTTCACGGGGCGGTCGTCAGGGTAAAATATACTATGGTACTCAGGTGAGCAGTCAGCCTCCTTCCATAGCTTTGTTTGTCAATGACAATAGCCGTTTTAATGACAATTATCGCCGCTATATTGAACGCCAATTCCGTAAACAATTGGGCTTTCAAGGTACACCCATTCGGCTATTTTGGCGCAGTAAGAAAGTTAGAGAAATGGAAATTGGCGGTCCAAATCGTGCTACTCGTGTAAAATAGGAAACGTAAGGATTTAGGAGTCAGGAGTCAGTTAGGAAGCCAAAAAGGAAGCCAGGGAATAAATTCCCTGTCTAAAAGCTAAAGTCGGTTAAAACCGACTATTTTTGCTGTATTTATTCTAGAAATAGAATAATTGTAGATTTTGAGTTAGTTAGAGTGCGTTTTAACGCACTTTAGCTATGAGACAGGGAATTTATTCCCTGGCTGTCTAAAGTCGGTTTTAACAAAGCCGTTTAACAGGCGCAAACGTCGCTAAAAACGAATTTATTCCCTAGCTGTCCACCAGCGGGGTCAAATGATTAAGCCATTTTAGTATAATCATGAGTTATTTGCCTAAAAACTACTGACAACTGACCAATGACAACTGACAAAATATGGATTTATTGCGATCGCTCCCTCTCGGACTTTACTTAGAAGAACCGCAAACTTGGTTACACAAACTCGATCCGCGAGTTAAGTTAATTTGGTTATTGAGCTTTCTAAGTAGCTATATTGTCGCTAATAACTATTGGCGGGTATTATTGGTATTACTGCTAATTAGCTTTACTGTATTTGCCAGAATTCCCCTAAGAGTATGGCGACAACAAATGGGCTGGTTGTTGATACTATCATTTATGGTATTAGTAATTGGCTCAATTAGTCCTGATGGATTAGGTGTAAGTTATCAGTCTCGTTTACCTGCAAATGAACAAATCCTCACTCAACCAATACCTGATAAAAATACCCAAGTTACCCCAGAAATAGCAGACAGTAATAAAAAGTATAGCTACGTGCTATTTCAGAAAGGATTTGTGAAAGTAAATCGCCGTTCTTTGGATTTGGCAATTAGCTTGAGTACAATAGTTTTTACATTAATCTACAGCACTAATTTATATTTACTCACAACTGCACCAGAAGAAATTACTTCGGGAATGGAAAGTTTAATGCAGCCGTTGCGAAGGTTCAATATTCCCGTTACAGAAATTACCCTGACTCTAACTTTATCCTTGCGATTTATTCCCCTGGTTTTAGAAGAAATTCAAAATCTAGTTCGTTCCGTGATGACTAGGGCAATTAATTGGAAAAAGCTAGGATTAAAAGGAGGAGCAAAAGTTTGGTTAATTGTGACGGAAAGATTATTAGAAAATCTGCTTTTGCGGGCAGAACAAATGGCAAATGCCATGATGGTAAGGGGTTTTACCAGTCCCAATGAGCATCGAGTCAGATGGCAAGAGTTAAAATTAAAAATAGGTGATTGGTTAGCGATCGCAACTTTAATGGTATTTTGGGTAATTAGAATAGCTTTCGGCGCTGATGGTACAGCGTAACATCATGCTCAGATCCCCGACTTCTTGGAAAAGTCGGGGATCTTGTAATTATTTTTTAGTGCTGAAAATGGTAGTAAACATCATTAACATTCCACCTAAAAGAATTACCACGGCTAATCCTCCAGCCACTAAATCCAAAGTATTATTATCTATGGTCATATTATCCATGCTCATCTAAAATTAGACATTAATAATAATACACAACTGCAAATTATTCTTACTAATTCGATTATTGCCACCGGCTCACCCAAATGCTGAGGCAAAGGCAGCCAGTTTTTTGCAAAAATGTCCTTGTCTGCTGTTATTAAAGGATGAATAAAGATTTATGAACTCCCAACCAGAAGAAGATTTGCAACGTCGTCTCCAAAATCTAGAAGCAGAAATCAAATCTGCTCGTGTTAATGCTCCTCAAACAGAAACACAGACACCTGTAACCAAGTTTTCTCAATGGAATTTATATTTAGAACGATCCAGAAATTGGTTTAATAGTTTATCAATAATTAAGAAGCTGGCAGTTACAGGTATAGTCATGTTGTTAACTGTTTGGATGCTGCAAACAGTGTTTGCTCTAATTGCTGCTGTAATCAGTCTGGCGGTTTTGGCAGGATTAGTGTATCTTGGATACAAATTTTTTATTGCTAATGGACAAGCAAAATAAGCAATAGCCTATTCTCATCATGCCAATAATGGCGTAAAAAAATCACAGGTAATTATTCAATGGCGAATCCAATGATCGGCAAAAGTAGTAGTCAGTCTAGCCGCCCCAAAGAACCGAAAAAAGCCAAGATTACACCATTAATAACCAGGCGTTTTGTGGCGTGGACAGTGGAAATAACGCTCTTTGTTGCCAGTGGGTTAGTTCCTTATGCTTTGGGCGGATATGTAAATTCTCGTAGCGAAATCCGTCGGGTTCCTCTGAATCCTGTGTTAGTAATCACAGAAAAAGCGATCGCCAGACCCTTAGCATTCCCTGTCAATTATGGTATTCGCAACGTTGCTTGGCCAACGAATATCTTGTGGACATTAGCCCTATTATTACCTACCGGCATCTCCGCTTGGCAATTGTATTTATTAGCTAAAACTGGTAGTACCATTCCTAAACGTTGGTTTGGTGTGCGAGTCGTTAACACAGCCGGAACAGCCCCAGGGTTAGGCAAAGTGCTAGTTAGAGAAGGATTAGGGCGTTGGACTGTACCAGTTTCTGCCGCTTATTTACTCTGGCGTTACAGCTTTGTTTTCCCCAATTTAGCTCTGTTTACATCTTTAACTATGTTAATGATTTTAGCAGAATCAAAGGGCTGGCCTGGACAAAAGCAGTGCCGCTCTTTCCATGATCAACTAGCAGGGACATACACCATAGATGCCACAACCACTGTGAGTCATCCTGGGGAGCAGTCAACAATAACTGAAGATAATGTAGATAATTCCACAAACCAAGAATCTAGTCCCATTCCTTCCCCAAGAAATAACCCTAATCTCAACCTGTTTTTAGTAGGGCTGACTAGCATGATTGCTGTATTATCAACTTTAGTAGGTACACAAGTCTATATCCAAACCCAAGAAAACCAACGCAGAAGCGAACAAACTAATAGTCAAAAGTTTATCGAACTGATTAAAACACTGAATCCCAACAACGGCGTTAGCAATGAAGATCGCCAAAGAGCCATTTTAGCCTTGGGTAGTATTGATGATCAACAATCCCAATCCATCAAATTATTAATTGACTTATTAGTTAAAGAAACAGACCCCAAAGCCTTGGACATAATTCAACAAGGTTTAACTAATACTGGTTTTAAAGCCATCCCTGAATTAAACCGCATGAATCAGTTTCTCGCTGGAGAATTACAATCTATGGGTAAAAGTCCCAATTGGGAAGTGAAACAAAATCAATTAATTCTCACTCAGCAGGTAATTAATAAAATTCTAGCTATCCATAGTGGCAAAATTAACAAAATTGATTTGAGCAATATTCAATTAGGTTCTCAAGCATCTGGGCAAAAGTTGTTATTTAACCTGGTATTAAACAACATTGATTTATCAGGAATTGTCTTGAAATCTGCCAATCTTAACCAAGCTAATTTCCAAAGTAGTCGTTTCCGCAGCGTCGGTGAAGATGGCCGTTGGGATACTTATGATGATGTGATTGCAGATTTAAATAACACTCAATTAAAGCAAGCTAACTTAAGTAACACCAATTTAAGTCGTGTTTCCATGAGTCGTAGTGATTTAAGTCAGGCTAATCTTAACAAAGCTAACTTATCTTACAGTCGGCTATTTGCAGCTAATCTCAGCAGCACCCAGTTGGTAGGTGCAGATTTACGCAATGCAATTTTAGAAAATGCTATTCTGACAAATGCAGATTTAAGCAATGCTAATTTAACAGAAGCAAATTTATATGCAGCTAATTTAGTCCGTGTTTCTGCCATCGGTACACAATTAGCTTACGCAAATTTAACGAAAACTGATTGGCAAGGTGCAGATTTATCTGAATCCTATTTAGATTATGCTAATCTCAGTAGTGCTAACCTCAGTGCTACTCGGCTTACTGGTGCTAGTTTACGCTCGGCTAATTTGGAAAACGCCAATTTGCGAAATGCTGATTTAAGTCGTGCTGATTTACGGGGAGCAAATGTTGCTGGAGCAGATTTTCAAGGCACAATTCTCTTTGTCGGTAAACAAAATCCCGCAGATCAATTTGTGGAAATACCTGATCTTGGTTCACAAAATGCCTCAATTAAAGGGGTAGATTTTAGTAAAGCTAAAAATTTAGATCCTCAACAATTGGCATTTATTTGTACTCAAGGTGGACTTCATTCTCGTTGTCCATAATGGGTATAGTAGGGAACAGGGAACAGGTGACCGAAAAATTTTAGATTTTGGATTTTAGATTTTAGATTGGGAATTTTCGGTA